>DAORCZ010001304.1:0-2353 GCA_035345735.1 Pseudomonadota bacterium
ATCTACCGCTCGTTTATCGACAGCAAGCCCGCCGATACCTCGCTGCTCTCCCTGGCCTACGAAGGATTGGGTCTGTGTGCAGAGGCCCGCTCGGACTTTGCGGCGGCGTTTGCCGCCTTCGATCGCCAGGCCAGTGAGCCCTTTGCCCGCGACCGCGCCCGCCTGCATCAGGCCCGCGTGTACATCAAGCAGGGCAACAAGCAGAAGGCCATCGACATGTACAAGGAGCTTCTGGCCAAGGCCGGCGCCACCAGCCCGATCCGCGACGACATTCAGAACCGCCTCGCCGCGCTGGAGCCCTAGATCATCGTGCTGAGCCGGTCTTTCCTGGCCCCAGGGTCCGCCGCCGCGACGGTGCTGAGCCGCTTCGGGGGCTCGCTTGGCCTGCCGCTTCTGCTGTCGCTTTCGCTGGGCTGTGTCGGCAAGAGCGCCCTCAGGCAGCCACCGCCGACCGTCCGCGACGAGTTCGCAGTCGCGCGGGACGTGCTGCGCTTGCGCTGGAGCCGGCCCTTCGTTCGCAACGTAGCGTTCTTTTCCTACAAGCCGCAGGAGTTTGCCACCGCCGAGGTCAACGACACCGGTGACGTGGTGTACATCGGCTCTTCGCAGAAGACGCTGTACGCGCTGCACAAGACGCGCGGCGAGACGATCTGGCAGCGCGACTTTCAGAGCCCGCTGTCGTCGGCACCGCTCTATATCAAGCCGGGGGTAGCGGGGCCTGAGCCGCTGCTGATCGTCGGTGAAGACGCCGGACAAGTGACGGCGCTAGAGCCGGTGAGCGGCCAGCCGCGCTGGACTTATCGCACGCGCGGGCCGGTCCAGACGCGTCCGGTCTTGGCCGGCAACCTGCTCTTCGTCACCTCGAATGAGGGGCGCATCTACGCCCTCGATGTCCGCACTGGGGCCTGGCGCTGGCAGTACGATCGCGAAGCGACCGATACGTTTTCGATCCGCGGTCAGTCGGCGGCGCTGCCCGTCGGTGATCGCGTCTATGTCGGCTTTCCCGATGGCTACCTGTCCTGCCTCAATGCTGAGACCGGCGAGGTCATTTGGAATCGCCCGCTGGCCGGCGACGCCACGCGATTCACGGACGTCGACGGCTCGCCAGCCCTGGTCGGCGACACCCTGGTCGTCAGCTGTTACGCCAGCGGACTATTTGGACTCGACAAGAAAGACGGCAGCCTGCGATGGCGCTACGACATCGAGGCGGCCGGGCCGCTTACCGTCGATGCCAAGCACGGTCGCATCTACGTCGCCTCGGCGACCCAGGGCCTGTTTAGCCTCGACGAAAAGGGTCGCAAGCTGTGGCAGCAGATCCTGCCCAGCCAGGGCGAGCTATCGCAGCCGACGCTTTGGGGATCGTACCTGCTCATCAGCACCGCGCTCGGCGGCCTTCACATCGCAGATGCTGAGAGCGGCGAGCTTCTGCAGTACTTTGCCCCCGGCCAGGGCGCTACCGCCGCCCCCCGCGCTTTCGGCAGCGAGGTCTATCTGCTCTCGAACGCCGGCGTCTTCTTCGCCCTGACCAAAGCGCACTAGCTGGGACTTCAGGGGCGAATCTAACGCGCGATCGTGGCCATCGCGCGACGGTGCAGATCGTATTGATGGAAGCCGGCCCAGACGAGGGCGTGGCGGATGGCGCCGCTCCGCAGCAGATCGGGGATGTCGGCGACGGGACGGAGGGTGACGCCGATGTCCTCTTTTTCGTCGAGGTGCTGGTGGCCGGTAGATGTCGCGTCCTCGGCGAGGACGGTGTAGCAGAGGTTGTTTTGGATCGCCGGGTTGGGTTCGACGTGGCCGAGCAGGGTGTAGCGGGCGGCGCGATAGCCGGTCTCTTCTAAAAGCTCGCGGGCCCCAGCCGCCACCGGATCTTCGCCCGCGTCGATCATGCCGCCGGGGATTTCTAGCGTGACCTGGGCGGTACCGAAGCGGAACTGCTCGATGAGGACCACCTTGTCGTCTGGAGTGATGGCGACGACGTTCACCCAGCTGGGCACATCGAGGACGAAAAAGTCATGCTCCCCGCCGGTGCGCGGCGAGACGAAGCGCTGGCTGTGCAGGCGAAAGATGTGATAGTCGCCGAGCAGTCGGCTGGACAGCTTGGGCCATGGACGCATGGGCAGGTTCCTTGAGGGATGGCCGGACTCGCGGGCGAGTCGGCAAAGCCAGTAGAGCGGGGCGCTTACTTGCCCGGCGCAGGGGCTGGGGGCGGTCCGGCCAGCGACGGAGCTGGCGGCGGAGCGGTGGCAGCGGGTACCGCAATCGGGGCGCCCTGATAGGCAACCAGCGACTCGACAATCGCATCCTGTAGCGGCTTGGCCGGCATGCCCATCGACAGGTCGTTGAGGACGAC
>DAORCZ010001305.1:0-2352 GCA_035345735.1 Pseudomonadota bacterium
GTCGATCACCTGACACAGCTTGAGCACCGCCAGGAACTTGTCGTAGTCGCCGTGGATATCGCCGACCGCGACGATCCGCTTGGCCCCGTCAAAGACGGTCGGAATCGCGGCGGCTCCCCCGGCTGCAGCCGGTGCACGCGGCGAGTCCGCCGGGGCCAGACTCGGGCACAGGCCGAAGAAAAAAACCAGGCTCAGCCAGCGCAGTCGCCGGGCTGCTTGGGTCGGGGAACGCCGCAGGGAAAGGGCCATCATGCGCATGGAAAGAGCGTACTCAACCTGCCGACGAAGCTCCATGTTCCTTCGGCGGCAACTTCAGTAAAGTGCGCCCCATGTCGCAGCCTCCTTCTGTTTCCGGCGGCTCTGCCACCGCCCTCCCCGGCGCCAGCCTGGTTGATTCTCCGGCCCGCTTTGCCGTCGAAAAAGACCCCATCGCCCTGTTTGCGCGGCTGTTTGCCGAAGCCCAGCGCGTCGAACCCCACGACGCCACCGCCGTCGCCCTGGCCACCGCCGATGCCAGCGCCCGCCCGGCGGTGCGCATGGTGCTGCTCAAGGGCGTCGAGGCCGATGGCTTCGTCTTCTTCACGAACTACGGCAGCCGCAAGGCCCAGGATCTGGAACAGAATCCACAGGCCGCGCTGTGCTTTCACTGGCCCAACCTCGGCGTGCAGGTGCGCGTCGAAGGCGCGGTTCGTCGCGAATCAGCGAGCGGCTCGGATGCCTATTTCCAGAGCCGCCCGCGCGGCAGTCAGCTATCGGCCTGGGCCTCGCAGCAGAGCACGGCCATGGCCGGACGCGAGACGCTCCTGCAATGCTACGCCGCCGTCTGCGAGCGCTTTGGCGAGGGCCCCGTGCCGCGCCCTGATTTCTGGGGCGGTTATCGCCTATCCCCCCAGCGCATCGAGTTCTGGGCCAGCCAGCCCTATCGCCTGCATGACCGCCTGCTGTACCTGCGCAGCGACGGGGGGTGGCAGACTACGCGCCTGTTTCCCTAGGCCGCTCACGCCGCCGCCCCCGCCGCGCAGTTTGGCGTAGGGCTGGCCTGCCGACCTGCGTATGATGCGCGCCGTGTTGGGCTTGTTGCTTGACCTTGTCCGCGGCATCGGTGCCTGGATCCTCGATCTGTGTCGTCAGCTCGGGGGGATGGTGCTGCTCGCGCTGTACGTGTTCTCGTCCCTCCTGCGGGGCCGCTGCGACCGTCGCGAGCTCTTGCGCAACTTCTACAAGATGGGCGTGGTGTCGGTGCCCATCGTCGCGCTGACCGCCTTCTTTACCGGCGGCATCATGGTCATCCAGTCCGGCATCTTCGTGCGCCGCTTCAGCGCCTATGGCCTGCTGGGCTGGGGCGCCGGCTATGCCGTGTTTCGCGAGGTGGGACCGATCCTCATTGGCCTCATGTTCTCGGGCCGCGTCGGGGCCAACAACGCCGCCGAGCTGGGCACGATGGTCGTCACCGAACAGATCGACGGCCTGCGCGCGCTTTCCATCCAGCCGGTGCCGTTTCTGATCGTGCCGCGTGTGCTGGCGATGATGCTGGCCATGTTCTGCCTGCTCGTCCTTGGTGACGCCATCGCGATTGGCGGCGGCATGATCCTTGGCAAGCTGCTGCTCGGCGTCGAGCCAGCATCGTTCTTCGCCTCATTCGCCGACAACGTGAAGCTGTGGGATCTGTCCTGCGGCCTGATCAAGGGCGTGTGCTTTGCCTTCGCCATTGCCCTCACCAGCTGTCACTACGGCCTCGCCGTGCGCGGTGGCGCAGTCGGAGTAGGTCGCGCCGTCAATGATGCCGTCGTCGCGGCGGCCCTGGTCATCATGATCTCCGACTACCTGCTTACGCTGGTGCTGCGATGAGCGAGCAGAGCGCGCCGCGTCCGCTGCTGCAGCATGGCCTGGTGCCCCTGCGGCACTTGATCGTCTCGCTTCTGTCGATGCTCGGCGACTTTGCGCTGCTGTCGGCCCAGGTGGCGCGCGGCGGCTTCCGCGGTCGCTGGTCGCGTGGCGAGCTATGGCGGCAGCTCTATCACATCGGCAATCGCTCGCTGTTGTTTGTCCTGACGACGCTCGGCTTCATCGGCATGGTGCTGGTGTTTCAGACCTGTCTGCAGATCAACCGCGTGACCGGCGATCTGTCGCAGGTGGGGGCCGAGTTCGCCAAGATCCTGGTGCACGAATTCGGACCCTCGCTGACCGCCATGATGCTGGCCACCCGCGTCGGTGCCGGCATCGCCGCCGAAATCGGCTCGATGGTCGTCACCGAACAGGTCGACGCGCTGCGCATGTGCGGCGTCGAGCCCATCGAATACCTGCTGTCGCCCCGCTTCGCCGCCATGCTGCTGATGACCGCCCTGCTCACCG
>DAORCZ010001306.1:0-2346 GCA_035345735.1 Pseudomonadota bacterium
CGCGTCCGGTTAGATACGCCGAGTGGTGCACACGGCTCTGCCACAGGACATCCATCGCTGCGATCGCTTGGTTCGCCGCGTGGTGTCGACCGGCCCACGGCAGCTGTACAGCCCCCCGGGCCAGACAGCTGATCTTGGTGTCGACGGCACTGTCCGATCCCTCGCTCGGCTCGGCAGCGGTGGCGAGCAGCAGATAGCGCTCGACCTCTGCGTTGTCGCCCATCTGTCCTGCTGCGCCGATGCACAGCGAAAGAGCATGAAACCAGGACGGCGTACCGCGCCGCACTTTTTCGACCGCGGTCCGCGCGTGATGCTGCGCTTCCGCCAGCTGCACGCTCCAGTACAGCGCTTCCGCCATCAGCCCGTGCAGTTGGCCCAGCGGCTCGCTCTGTGTCTCGAGTTCCAGCGCCCGCCCGGCCCGCGCCAGCACGCCCTGCATGTCGTTGCGGTCCAGTGCCTGCTCGGCACTGCGGCGATACCAGTAGGCCGCTCGCTCGCGATCCTGTCCACGCAAGAAGTGCTCGGCCAGCACCTGCGCATCCTGTAGCCCCGCCTGCGCTAGCCACTGCCCTGCGGCCAGATGTCCCGTCCGCAGATCAGTGTCGGTCAGCAGCGCATAGGCGGCGTCGCGCATCAGCGCGTGACGAAATCCATACTCCGTCTCATACGCCAAGCGGCTGCCCGAGTGTTTCTCGATGACCTCGGCGTCTAGTAGTTCGGTGATCCACTGGTCCAGCTCGGGTGCTTCGACCGATGGCCCGAGCACCGCCAGCAGACCACCGCGCCAGAGCGTTTCGCCGAACAAGCTTGCCGCCCGCACCAGTCGCCCTGGCCCACTGCCAAAGCGCCCGATGCGCGCCTGCAGCATGGCCAGCACTGTGTCGGGACGCTCCTCGGTGCGCCCCTCCGCTGCGGCGCGGATCAGCTCCTCCAGAAACAGCGCGTTGCCGGCGGACTGATCGACGATCCGTTGCACGGCACTCGCCGATACCGCGTTGCCCAGCACTTGACGCACCAGCCGCTCGCACGGTTTTTTCGTCAACGGGCGCAGCGGAAGCTCTTGCGGATTGTGCCGTTGCCAAAGAAGTGGAAACGCGGTCCGTGCCTCGGGGCGCGCGAGCACCAGCACGTAGATCGCCTCTTGACGCAACTCGCGCAGCAGCTCGTCCATGAGCCCCACGCTCAGTGCGTCACCCCATTGCAGATCATCCAGCACGAACATCACAGGCGCGCGCTGACATTCCAGCGTGATCCATTCGATGAAGGCGCGACGAACGTGATCTTGCAGCAGGCGTGGATCTTCGCGCAGGGCGCTCAGGCGACCGCTGCCGTCGTCTGCAAACGGCACGTTGCATAGCTCGCCCACGAGCTCGGCGATGCGCAGCACATCGAAAGCGGGCAGCACCGTGGCCAAGCGTGCCGACAGCTGCGCACGCTGCGTATCGGGCGCCTCGCCCCCGCTGAGCCCCGCCGCACGGCGCAGCAGCTGACCCAGGATGCCATACGGCGTACCGGCCGCTGTCAAATCGCCTCGCCCCGAGAAGACCGTGATCGGCTCATCGCGCTTTTCGACGCTGCGCAGGAACTCATGACGTAGGCGTGACTTCCCAACGCCGGGAGCGGCGGTGACCAACATGACGCGGACCGCGCGCTCCTCGATGCAAGACGTCAGCCACATGTCGAGCATGCGCAGCTCGGCATCGCGTCCCACGCAAGGCGTCGGCTTGCCCAGCAGTGGACGACTGGCATCCGCTTCCTTTTCTTCTGCCAAAATCATCACGCCGCTGTCGCAAGGAGAGAGCACAAAGCGCCCGCTTAAGAGCTTGGCGCTGAGCGCATCGGCGTAGACCGCGGGTGCGGCGCCCTGTTCGACCCGTTGCTGCGCGGACCACAGCCGCTGCGCCGCCAAGTCGACTACCTCGCCAACGGCGACCTGCCCATGCACGGCGCCGCGCCCCATGGCCATCGAGACCACCGCTGCCGGCCACGCCTGCTTGATGCACAGCGCCGCCCGTGCCATGCGCACCGCCAAGTCGGCCGCGTTGTCTGCGGACTGCGGTGTCGCGACCAGCGCACCGCTGGCCAGGGTATGCAGCGAGACGCCAAAATTGTGCAGGCTGTGACCCAAGCGAACCAGGTCGACCTCTGCAGGCACCGCCAAACCCTGCTGCACCGTCTCCGATTCCACGTCGCCTTGCAGCGCCGCCAAGACCACACCCACCAGGTTTTGCTCGTGCTCCGCAAATTGACTGCGCAAAGCGGACGCGGAACGAGGCAGGGCCGCCGCCACGACCTCTGGCACCTGCGTCGACAACCCACCCCGCTCCAACCGCCCCAACGCCTGCC
>DAORCZ010001307.1:0-2346 GCA_035345735.1 Pseudomonadota bacterium
CTCTTCATCAAAAGGAAAGTCGATGATGACCCGCCAGTCGTCCCCGCGCGCTCGCAGCGACTCGTCGGGCATTTCGCGGACGTTGGTGTAGACGACTTCGATCCGGCGCCGCGTCCCGCGCCAGGGCACCGTGTGTTCGATCAGAAGCGTGTCCTGATCCTCGATCCCAAGCCGCGCAAACAGCATCCGCTTGATCAGCAGGCGCCGCTGGGCCGTGCTGTCATGGATCTTCGCGCGCTCCAGGATGCTGTCGGTGTCTACCCCCGTCAGTTGGATCTGCACCGTCGGATCGCGCTCGTCGCTGACCCGCACCTCGCTCACCTGCGCACTCCAGGCGCGCACGCGCTCAAGGACCAGCCTTCCTTCGCGGCCCGGAATGGTCGATACGACGCTGCCGTGGTTCAGTGCCGACAGTCGTGCCGCGGTCAACCCGCGCAGCGGCTCCACTTCGGGCACCAGCGCTGCCAGTAGCAGCGTCTTGACGATTCGATCGTCGGCACGAAACGCGATGCCTTTGGGATCCGATTCAGGCAGGGCTCGTAGCTCATCCGCACGTAGGCCGTGCTGCGCCTCCAAGACGGGCCGCAGCTTTCGCGTGTAAAGCTGACGCGCTCGCTCGAAGTTGATGCGCATCGCATCCATGAACGGCTCATCGCCCTCGGCCACCACATCCCACAGATCACCGACCGGAACCACATCGCCGACGGCAAGATCGCCGCGTCGCGCAACCAGCAGCTGAAGCAGCAGGCGAATGGCGGTGCGCGTCCGCTGTAGCGCGGACGATACCGCGATCAAGGTCTGCAGCAGCGCCGGACTGAATGGATAGACCTTCTCGAACATCGCCCGGTCGGCTTCGCCGGTCAAAAGCGTCTGTAGCACTTCATCGCGCAGACGCAGGATCTCGGCGAAGGAAGCCTTCAGGGCCTTTGCCGCGTCGGCAGAGTGCGGACGAAGCAAGCGGTGGGCCACGATGTCCGGCAGGTTCTTGTCTTCCAGGTGGATGCGATGGAAGCGATCCTCCCAGTGCTTCAGCACATCGGCAAAGCTCAGCTGCTCAGCCCCGGGAATGTGCGCGCCGACTAGCTCGCGCAGGTCGCGCTGCCGGGCCACAAAGCTGATGATCGGCACCGGGCGGTCAGCGGTCGTGGCCTCGACCAGCTTCGAAAGCTTCGGACCCTCGCGGTTAATAAAGGCCATGTCCGCGACGTGGCTGGCCAGCCACAGGATCAGCTCATCCAGGAATAGGACGACGCCGTCATAGCCCAGGCTCTGCGCATGACGGCTGATGATCGACAGCCCATCGTCGAGCATCACAAAGCCTTCACCGCGGCTCTTGGCCATGTCGCGATACGCGGTCAGGACATTGGCAACCAGGTCTCCAACCAGCTGCAGCCGCACGTCCGAGCGGGGCGATGCGTGCAGTGCTTCCTCAAACCGCGCCGCATCCCAGGTCGTTTCCAGGCTTCCCCAGTCGGCGTCGACGCTTCCCTTGCCGCGATTCAGCATGCGGAAAAACGACTCATCGCCGTGGTGCTCGCGCATCTCGCGCGCGTTCTGAAAGATCTTGTCCGCCAGATAGACGCCAGGCAGCGGCGCATCGGGATGAAGCGTCCGCACCGTCTGCACATAGGCATCCAGCACGCGCGACTCGATGTTCTCTGCCCCGATCATGTGCGTTGGCACCAGCAGCAGCTTGCGCCCATCCAGCCAGCGCCCGTGCTTGCCCACCACTGGGGCCAGCCGCGCCACGCCGCGCACATCCGGGTTGTGCTGCAACAGCAGATGCAGCACCGCCATGAAGTGACTCTTGCCGGACCCAAAGCTGCCGTGCAGAAAGGCCGCTTTGCTGCTGCCCGTTTCGATGGCGCTGCGAATGAACGACAGCGCATCATCGAAGCAGCCGACAAGCTGCTCGGTGACGACATAGTCCTTCAGTGTCGCCGCCGGATCTTTCACGCCCTGCGTCAGTCCCAGGACGAAGTCGCCCTTTTGGACGCGCTCAGGAATGTCGATGAGATCAGAGATAAGACGCTTCATCGGTTACTCCGCATGGGCTGCTTTCCGTCCTCGCCCGCGCCCTGTCTTCTTGGCAGGCGCCCAGGATTTCAGGTCGTCGATGCCCAGCCCCAGGCTGCGCGCTTCGTCGTGCAGAAACTGCTCGTAGTCGTCGGCGACGCCGCGTCCGCCGGGGCCCTTTTCGTTGTGCCACTGCTTCAGCCAGGGCAATAGCTCGAACAGTCCCACCAGCAGCGGGGCCAGACGTTCGGCGTTCCAGCCCTCTTTACCCTGCATCTCTTGGAAGTACAGGACCAGAGCCTCGGCCTGCTGCTTGTGATCCCAGCCGGC
>DAORCZ010001308.1:0-2340 GCA_035345735.1 Pseudomonadota bacterium
TGACGCTTGGCTTCATCTGCTTCATGGCGCTGCTGCACGGTGCCGGCCTGCTGCTGGCGACGCAGCGTGGCATCCACCTCGATCAGTACGTTCGCGACGGCCTGGCGCGCCTGCGGACCCGGGACTGGGTCACTCCCGGCGTGATGTTGCTGAAGCTGCTGGCGGTCGTGCTGCTGGCGAGCGGCAGCGCGCGGTTCTTCAGGAAGATCCTGGACCTTGGTCGGGAGCGGCTGCAGCACAGCCAGTGGCTCAGCGGCCGTCGCGAGGATCTCGCCAAGCTCCTAGCACCAAACGTCCGAACCCCGCGTCGCGGGATCGTTGACACCTGCCGATTTTGGACGAGCGATTTTTTTGTCCAAAGCGAGCAGCAGCTTGCGATTTTGTAGCCACGGGATGCGCACAGGGTCGCTGTTGGCGTGACGGATCAGCGCCTCCCACACCGAGCGCAGGCGCTTGACGCGCAGCACGACCAGCAGCCGGTCGGTGCCCAGCAGATAGAGCTGAGCCGGGATACACAGAAAGTAGCGACGGAGGGTCCGCGGATGGGCGTGCAGGAAGCGGTGGCCAAGCCGGCGGCCCAGGCGCTCCAAGGCATCGGTGGCCAAGCCGCAAATCCACGCGTACAGCGACAGGGAGTTTTGTAAGAAGCCGGGTTGCTTGGGATTGCGGCTGCGCTTGTTGTAGCCCGAGGGAGCCGTGTCGACGAAAGCATCGTGTAGCAGAACACGGTAACGCTGCTCGTGGTGCTGGCGTTGCCGGTAGCGCTCCACCAGCTGATAGGCGGGCGTGGTGTCGTCGCCAAAGACCCACAGCGCATGCCAGCGCTCCTTGCCGCGGCGAGCCTGCTCGCGGACCACGAGGGTGCGTACTGGATAAGGGCGGGCGGGTCGCTGGCGGGTATCGCGAAGCACGGTGACCGTCTCGGCCACCTGGATGACCTTGGGCGGGGCAGCGGCGTAAGGACCCGGCTCTTCAATCCGCTGCCAGGCCGCGGCGGGGAGTTTTTGCCATTGTCGTCGGTACGGAGTGCGTCGCGGCGTCCGAACCAGGGTGATCTGGTCGGGGGCCTGGGCGAGCCGCAGCAGCGAGTCGGTATTCTGGGCGGCACCGGCGTCGAGCAGCAGGTAGACCTTGGCGCCGCGCACGCGGGGGCGCAGTCGGTCACGGAGCTTGTGGGCCAGGTCGCAGAGCTTGCCGTTGCCGCGGGTGACAATCAGAGACAGCAGAGAGCGCATCCCGACGTGGAAGCTGAAGAACAGCTTCTCCACCGGCATGAACTTGTTGCGGATGGTGTGGTAGCCCTTTTTGATGCGGAACTTGCGGGTAAAGCGGGGGACGCAGTGCTCGTCGACGCTGAGGGTGTGCTCGGCTTGCCGCGGGACGGTGGGCTCACTATCGCGGAGAAGCCGCTGGACGGCGCGGGTGGGAACCTGCCGGAGCCACGAGCCGAGCTGCTCCCGAGACAGGACCTTGCGACCACCAGTCAGAATCGCCAGGCCTTGGTCTTGCAGCGTCGAGAAGTGGAAGATGCGCTGGATGCCCAGGGCGGCCTTGAAGAACAGCGACAGGCAGAGGCGACTGGCGCGGTCGGCACCGATGCAGCTAAGCCAGCGTCGAGCCAGGCGATCCAGACGGACCGCCTGGCGCATCAGGACAAACGCGCCGCCGAAGGCAGAGTGACCGCAAAAAGGGGGCGGGCCAAGACCCGCTCCTTATTCAACTCACCGAGGCTGTAGCGCAAAAAGAAGCGCCGCAAGGCGTGGCGTTTGACAGACACCCCAAGCTCCTTGCGTACGAACTCGAGTACTTCGCGGAGCTGGGCTTGCGGATGGTCGACCAGGAAGCGCGCGACCGCACCGACGTGCTCGGGACGGAGCTTGGGCGTTTTTCCCTGCGGGGTGGAGCGGAGGGAGCGCAAAAGGTCCGCCGGCTGGGTCTTGCGCAGCGTCGACAGAGCGCGCGGGCAAAGCTGCAAGGCAGCGGCGACCGCCTGCAGCTTGAGGCCCAGGCCGCAGTGGCACAGCAGGAAGCCGACCACGCGCCGCAGCTCGGGGAGCGGCTGCAGCAGCGCCAGTAGATTGAGCGCCGCGAACAGGAGCCAGCGCTGCCCTTCGTCGAGAGTGTCTAGAGCCAGGTCGCTGCGCGCCTTGAAGTCCAGCAGCGCCTGGTCGCGCTGCGATTGGCGCCGTCGAGTCGTGTCCGCCCGGGTCATGGGGGGCGTGGTTTAGACTCGCAGATCTCGGCGCGCAAGCGAGCGCTGCTTTGTGGGCCACCAATCGGGTACCTAAATTGACGTCCCTCAAAGCACCAGGATTGGGGGGTCCGGACGTTTGGTGCTAG
>DAORCZ010001309.1:0-2336 GCA_035345735.1 Pseudomonadota bacterium
GCTCCAGCCCCAAGATCGCCGGCAGCGCAGCGGGGAGCTGACGAAGCTCCTCAGCACAGGCGACAGCTTGCGCGTGATCGAGCTGTCCGCTGGCCAACCCCAGCCGCAGGGCAATCAAGCTAAGGAGCGCGATTTGCGTCGTAAAAGCCTTGGTGGAGGCGACCCCGATCTCGGGCCCGGCCTGGGTCAGTGCGGTGGCCGTGGCTTCGCGGAAGATGGTGCTGCCGTAGACATTGCACAGCGCCAAAATAGGAGCGCCGTGCTCCTTGGCCATGCGCAGGGCGGCCAGCGTGTCGGCCGTCTCGCCCGACTGACTGATGACGATGACCAGCGTCCGCGAATCGAGCAGGGGCTGTCGATAGCGCAACTCGGAAGCGACATCGACTTCGACCGGAATGCGCGACCAGCGCTCGATCAGACTCTTGGCGACCAGTCCGGCGTGAAAGGAAGTTCCGCAACCCGTGATCAGCACGCGCTGCGGCAGCCCATGGCAAGCCAGTAGCTGCTCTAGCTCGGGCACTTGGGCGACCTGCGGGCTATTGCTGGGCAGCCGGCCAGCCAGCGTCTTGCGCAGGGCATCGGGCTGTTCATCGATCTCTTTGCGCATGTAGTGGGCATAGCCGCCGCGGTGTGCGGATTCCGCGGACCAAGCAACATCGACGATCGTTCGCCGGGTAGGCTGAGCCTGGGTGTCAAACACGCGCACATCGCCGCGCTGCACCACCGCCAAGTCGCCATCATCCAGGTACATCACGCGCCGCGTGTATTCCAGCATCGGTGCGACATCGGAAGCGACGAAGGCTTCCTGTTCTCCGATTCCGATCGTAAGCGGACTGCCGGCTCGGGCCACGATGATCTCTTCGCGAGCATCCTCCTGGTGAATGACGGCCAGCGCGAACGAGCCGCGCAGCTCGGCGATGGCGCGCTGGACCGCGGCCCGCAGATCTCCGTCATAGAATGTCTCGATGAGGTGCGAGACCACCTCGGTATCCGTGTCCGAGCGGAAGACGTGACCGCCGGCGGCCAGGCGGTGCCGCAGCTCGTCGTGGTTTTCGATGATGCCGTTGTGCACCACCGCCAGATCGTGGCGGCAGTCGACATGCGGATGGGCGTTGCGCTCAAGCGGTGGACCATGCGTCGCCCAGCGCGTGTGCGCCAGGCCCAGGCCGTCGGCGATGTCGGCCACCGCCGAGCGTTGCAGACGCTGCCTAAGCTGTTCGACGCGACCCACTGCGCGTTCAACCACGATGGCCTGGGTACGCGACTTGAGCGCCACCCCGGCCGAGTCGTAGCCGCGATATTCCAGCTGCTCTAGTCCGCGCAGCAGCATCTGGGACAGAGGACGGGGACCAACGTAGCCGTAGATTCCACACATGGCAGGTTCTCCTTCGCTGAGCTTGAGACATCGGATAGTTGCGGCGATGTGCAAGGGCGAGGCCAGGGAGGCGGGAACCTCTGAGCTGCGGAGCGAGCGCGGGAGTCTGGAACTGGGTACGCAGCTTGCAATCCGTACTCGCGCAACACTCCACATCTAGGTGCGGCATGCGCAGGTACGAAGCGATTCTTTCGGTTCTGGGTTGGGCTCTGTTGGTGGTGGCCTGTGATCCGCCACCGGCGGAGTATCTGGATGGGGGTTCGCCGCAGCTTCCGGTGCTGGCCGAGAGCCGCACTCTTCCCCCGGGGGACGCCTGCCGGTTCGGCGGTCTCAAGCTGTGCATTGGCCTGGATAGTGGCGCGGGCGGCGGCGTGGCGCGGGATGGCATTCTGCAGGACGGCGAGATCCTGCAGACGCGCATCCTGTGTCACAGCGAGACGCGGCCCGCCATCTCGACCATCGAGACCCTGCCACCCGGTTGCCCGTGTGAGTTTGGCGGCATCGAGCTACAGAGTGGCCTCGATGACGGCCGCAACGCGGACGACGGCAGTGGTGCGACCGGCATCGCCTTCGACGGCATCCTGCAGGCCAGCGAAGTTCGCGAGCGCTTGCTGCAGTGCCAAGATCATGCGCCGCCGCCGGTTCCCAGTGGCCTCGATACCCTGGCGGAAAACACCTCCTGTGTGCCGCCGAGCGGCCCGGCGCACATGGAAGGAATCCGCTTCGAGGCCGCCTTTGCGGGAATTCCCTTCACCCAGCCAGTGGCCATCAAGCAGCGTCCGGGCTTGCCGCTGCGCTACTTCGTTGTCGAGCAGACCGGCCTGGTGAAGACCTTTCAGACCGGCGACACCAAGGCCGAGGTGGCTCTGGATCTGACGTCGGTGGTGTACGCCGGCTTCGAGCCGGGTCTGTTGCAGCTAGAGTTTCATCGCCTGCGCCCCGAGGCCTATGTCGTCTACAC
>DAORCZ010001310.1:0-2322 GCA_035345735.1 Pseudomonadota bacterium
TTCATGCGAGCGTCGGCCCAGACGCGCAGCGACACGTGCTGCCCGACCGAGATCAGGCCGGGCATGCTGGCCTGCAGGTTGAACGTCATGCTGCTCTCGCGGCGATGGCCTTCGAGCAGGCTGACGCTGCGATTGCTGCGACGGCTGGGCGGGTTTGAGCTGGTGCTCTGCGCGCTGCGCTGGCTGCTGGGCGTCGCCCAGTCATCAAGCCAGCTCATGCGATAGGCGGCGCCACGGCGCGTGGAGGTCTCTTCGGTTGTGGGCTGGTTCTGCTCGTTCGGTTCGGTATCGGCGCTGGCCTGGGCGAGCGGCGTAAAGCCCCCCTGCGCCGACTTGGCCCCGGCCTTGGGCAGGCCGGTCGCTGACTTGACCTCAATCGAAAACTCGCCGACGTGGACGTGATCGCCCTCGCCGACCAACACAGCGGCCATGACCTTGCGGCCGTTCAGATAGGTGCCGTTGGTGCTCTTGTGATCCGTCAGCACCAGGCCATGCGGACTGACTTCGAGCCGGGCGTGGCGCTTGGACACCTTGGGCGTCGGCAGGACGATGTCGTTGACCTCGGCGCGGCCGATGGTGATGACCGGCTGGTCAAACTCGAAGGTGCGCGTCTCCTGTGCAGACGCGCTCCCCGCGGTGCCCGTCGATCGCACCACGACTACCAGCATGTCAGCCCCGTCTTAGCATCGGGGCCGGAGATGTCGGCCACAGGCACCATGTAGAACAATGAAGTTTCTTGCAGCGTCACGGACGGCTCGCTCCCTAAAGAGGCGCGCAGCCGTGTGGCAAGCCCCAGGGGAATTTTATTTTCGCACAGTTCGCAGCCTGGCCGCAGGCGTTCTGCCAAGGAATCACCGAAGTTCGCAAAAGCTGCGGAGGCTACATCGCCCCCGGCGCGCCTCCCGCTGTCTACGGACACGGTCAACTGGGCACCGTCTAACTGCCTGCAAAACGCGATATGATGGGCAGCGATCAACTGTCTTTTGACCGATGACTGCCCCCTTGCGCTAAGCCGGATCAGGAATCGATGTAGGTCGCCGGGGGGGACCGGTCATGGTTCACACGTGGGGGAGGAATCGATCCATGAGCCGTAGCTTGCACTTATTTTCTGGCCTGCTGCTGTCTACTGTCCTTGCAGCTTCCGTCGGTACGCTGACCTACTGCGGTGGCAAGACCACGTCGAATACCGACGGTGGCAGCGACATGGGAAACGAAGTTGAAGTGAACCTGTGCAACGGCACCGGCTGCATCGGCGCCCCCTGTACCAAGGACACGGAGTGCACCGAAGGCACGGGCAGCGCTCCCACCTGCTGGACGACCACCCTGCTCAACAGCCCCAAGCTGGTGTCGACCCCGGCGGGCTACTGCACGCGTGAGTGCCTGTCAGACAGCGACTGCGGCACGGCCAAGTGCGTCACGCTGCCGAGCAGCAGCAAGAAGTACTGCATGGCTCGCTGTTCCAGCGCGACCCGCTGCCGCAAGCCGGGCTATTCCTGCGCCTTCGACGGCGAGGCCGGGGGGATCTGCTTCCCCAGCGCTAACTTTGACTGCAACCCGACGGCCAGCGACGGTATCTGCGAGTACGGTGCCGACAAGTATCTGGGCGGCTGCATTCGCGTCGCCTATGAGAGCGATCATGGCGGCGTCTGCCACTCGCAGTGTCTGGTCGGCAAGTCCACCTGCCCCAATGACGATCGAGCGGGCAACCCGCCGCCCCCGCAGCAGTGCATCTATCTCGACACCTCGCTCGACTCGGGAGGCAACCCGTCTCCGGCCGGCGACAAGTTCAAGGGGAACGTCTGCTTCCAGCAGAGCATCTCGCCGATCGCCGATGGCATGGCGTGCAAGTACTGGACGGACTGCGTCGATGGCTACCAGTGCGACCGCTACAACCTGATGGACAGCGGCAAGGTCTGCCGTCAGCTCTGTGTCCAGGGCACGATGGGCGCCCCGACGGCCCCTCCCGGTATCTTGATGCCTCCGGGCGGAATCCCGGCGGGGAACACGTGCAACAACGCCGCGCAGGGCTGCGCGAACTCGCTGCGAGCGGGCGCGGCTGAGGGCAGCACCGGTCTGTGTCAGAGCAAGTAGCTCATCACGGTTGGCGGGAAGCCAAGCCGAGGGGGATGGTCATGCTGATGGATCGCATATGGCGCCAGATGGGCGCTTGTCTATGTGCTCTGACCGTGGCTTGCACGGTCCCAGAATCGCAACTCAACCTGCGTAGCGAGGCAGGCGACGATGTGGTCGATCTCTACGGTGCCGATCTCGCCGTGGGGGCGGGACAGATCGGCGCCCCTTGCAAGGCCGATGCGCAGTGCA
>DAORCZ010001311.1:0-2320 GCA_035345735.1 Pseudomonadota bacterium
CAGGCAGTGCCCAGCCAGAGCGAAGCCAGCGATAGGCCGGCAGGCGAAAACGTGGCGAACATGAGTCGACGCATCGGCAGCTCTCCTGAATTTGCGCAGGGCATTCTAACTGCAACCTGTGTCGGCAGCGAAGAACAGATGCCGCCGAGAGATCACTTTCGTTGCTGAAGTTGCGGGTTCGGTGCGGGGAGGTGACGGGCGGCGCGCTAGAGGATCGAGCGAACCTTCGGCGGGCGCTCACTCGGAATCTCAGGGCTGGTTTCGCGGCGCACGGGGGGCTCTAACCGAGGACCAGAGCCACTGGTCGGCGGCAGGGCGGTCCGTTGGTGCAGCAGCAAGCGGGTGGCATCGCGGAACACCACGGAAATCTTGCCGGGGGACGGCGTGGCGGTGACGGCACCCAGCCCGAAGCTGGGATGGGCGAGTAGCTCACCGACGACGTAGCTGTCACCGGGGGAGTAGCTGCGGGCTCCGCTGGGGCTGCGGCCGGCCAAGAGGGCATCGAGCGGATTGACCGCGGCGACGGCCGGACTGGCCGATCCATCGGCCCCGGTTCGGCGCGGCTTGGAGGTTCCTGAAGCGCTCTTGCTGCGAGCTTTAGTCGTCCCGGCCACCTTCGTTCCGGGGGCCGCGGCGCGGAACTTGTGCTGGCGATGGCAGCTTAGACACTCGACCTTGGCGGGAACCTCACCGTCCATGGCCACCACGACGTGCAGTCGCATCTCCTTGCAAGCTGTGCAATATGCAGTGGTTTCTTCGCCTGCTCTGGTTGAATCCACGCTGATCTCCAAAAAGAAGAGAGTTGGTCGTCAAGGCCCGCTCCAGCGGCGCGGAGCGGTACTCTTGATTTTCCAATATTTCCGTGGTTTCAATTACTGTTTTTGTTCGTATTAAGGCGGTGATGTGCCGGAAATGCTGGCTGCAGGTGCGTTTTCTCGGGCAACTGCGTACAGGCCCGGAGCCAGCGTCTCGGCCGAGGACGCGACGACGCCAGCGACGAAACGGAGCGCCTGGTCGGAGTAGTTGACGTCGAGGGCAGGCACGGTGACGCGAAAGTAAATCTCGCCTTTGTCGCCGTTGAGGATCCACGCGCCCATGTACGACCGGGCGTTGAGCAGGGTCAGTGCCCGCGCCACCTCGGTGTGACGTTCGGCGGGAACCACGAAGGGGAGGGTGACGGCCATGGTCACCATGCCGCGCTCGGGCCGAGGGATAAAGACGAGCGGCACGTCGCTGTTCAGCACCCGGCAGAGGACCGCGATCTGTCCAGCCTCGTCGCTGAAGCGAAACGCGAGCCCCAAGCGCTCGGCCCAGGCCTTGAGGCTCTCGTAGTTCAGAACAAACCCTGACATGGTGCTCTTGATCCTCCCCCGCGCGCGTCTGCGCGGGCTGGCTTGCCCGGGGATCGCCGGTGTCGCGATGCATCCCCCCGGACTTGCCACTCCGCCAGAGCGACGGCCGTCGCGACCAACAGAGCTTGGGGCATTGTATCGAACAGCCCCGCGTAGAAGAAAGCTGGATTGTGCTAGCGGCGGCATTCGGGTACCACAGCCTCTACCCGCCGCCGCCGGGCGCGTGTCCCGCAGGAAGAAACGATGCCTACCTTTATCGACAGCCACTGCCACCTGGAACCCGCTGATTTTCGCTCGCCACCCGATCCCGCGATCGCCGCGCAGAGCGATGGAGCGAAGGCCGCCGACGCCGATGAGCGCGCGGCCGTGCTGGCGCGGGCGCAGCAGGCTGGGGTGTCCCGCCTGATTGCCATCGGTTCGGGCAGTGGGCGTGCCGAGATCGAAAATGCCATCGCGCTGGCCCGTCGCTATCCCCACATCGTCGCCGCGATCGGCATCCATCCACACGACGCCAAGAACATCGAAGGGCAAGACGCTGACAGCGAGCCCGGGGCGCTGCGGCCGGTCAGCGAGCTAGCGCCCGAGTCGGCCCGGCTGTGGCAGGAGATCGTGGCCTGGGCAGCTGAGCCGCGGGTTGTCGCCGTTGGTGAGACCGGGCTCGACTATCACTACAACCACTCGCCGCCGGCGGCGCAGCGAGCGCTGATGCGTCGCTTTGTCGCGCTGGGCAACGCGGTGGGCAAGCCGCTGTCGCTGCACATTCGCGATGCCCATGCCGAAGCCCTGGCCATCGTCGATGGCGAAGGCGATGCCACGCGGGCGGCGCGGCATGGCGGAGTGGTGCACTGCTTTACCGGCGACCTCGACGAGGCGCGGCGCTGGCTGGATCGCGGCTTTCACATCTCGCTGTCCGGCATCGTGACGTTCAAGAGCGCCGCCAGCCTGCGCGAGGTCGCGGCCTACGTGCC
>DAORCZ010001312.1:0-2319 GCA_035345735.1 Pseudomonadota bacterium
CCGCGCCGCACGACCTTGCGCTCCTTGGCGAAGTACAGCGGCACGATCTCTAGCCGCTCACGTTCGATGTACTGCCAGACATCGGCCTCGGTCCAGTTGGACAGCGGGAAGACGCGCAGCGTGTAGTCGGGTCGCAGGCGCGCGTTGGTCAGCTCCCACAGCTCTGGCCGCTGTGACTTGGGATCCCAGCGATGGCCGGGGGCGCGCACGGAAAACACGCGCTCTTTGGCCCGCGACTTTTCTTCGTCGCGTCGCGCCCCTCCGATCGCCGCCGTGAAGCGCCCCTGGTCCAGGGCCTGCTTCAGCGCGTGCGTCTTCATCACATCGGTGTAGTAGGCCGAGCCGTGATCGAAGGGATTGATGCCCTCGGCCAGCCCCTGCTGATTGGTGTGGACGATGAGGTCCAGACCCAGCTCCGCGGCGGTGCGATCGCGAAAAGCGATCATGTCGCGGAACTTCCAGGTGGTGTCGATGTGCAGGACCGGAAATGGCAAGCGCGCCGGATGAAACGCCTTGCGCGCCAGGTGCAAGAGCACCGTGCTGTCCTTGCCGATCGAGTACATGAGAACCGGCCGCTCGCACTCCGCGACGACCTCGCGAAAGATCTGAATGCTCTCGGCTTCTAGCTGCTGCAAGTGAGTGAGTGACATGGGCGAGATCCGCGACGCCACTATCGATCAGGGGCGGGGATGGGTCTACCCACTTTTTGGCCCGGCGCGCTGCGCAAGGGGCGCCCTCTTTGGCGGAGCATTTGATGCGCCCTCCGGCACGCGGGTCAGGTGTCGCGGATGACTAGGTTGAACGAGCAGTGCATGCGCATCCGCGCCCCGTCCTTGGGGCTGTACTTGGGAAACTCCCAGCCGCGGATGATCTCTTGCGCGCAGCGCAGCGCGGCTGGCCCGGGCAGGGGCAGGGTCTTCTGAGCGCGCTCCTCGGGGCTGCGGTTGTAGTCGAGCAGGTGCAGCCGCCCCTTGGCCGCGTGCACTTTCCCCAGGCCATCCAGCTCGACCTCCCAGTCCGAGGTCAGGCCGACGTTCTTGGGATAGTCGACGAGATCCTGGGTGAAGCAGGCGGCCGTCGCCCGCTGATTGGCGTGCACCACGGCGGACATCTCCATACCGCTGATGTGGCACAGCTCATTGCGCAGCGAGGCATCGCCCACCGGCAGGCGGGCTCGTGACCGGCGGTCGGCGGTCGGCGGATTCTTTGCGCTCTTGCCTGTCGGGGCCGCGCTGTCTGGCCCAGCACCTGGGTCAGCGCTGTCGCCCAAAAGCGGAGCCAGGAGGGGACTGCGACTCGGCGGGCTCGTGGTTTCACTGCCGCGCCCCGTCACCTGGCGTCGCGTCCGTTCGATGCTGCGCTGCGTCGACCAGTAGATGCTGCCGCCGACCAATAACGGCACCAAGAGCGAGGGCCAGACCCGCCCGACCCCCGCTGTGCTCAGCGGGGGGATGGGCGCAGGTTTGATGAGGGGAGCGGGCGGCGGGGTAGGCTCGACGCGCAGCGCCAGGCCGCAGTACTCGCAGCGACGCTCTTTTGCCCCGGCGGGGGGCGGTGGCACAAAGGCGTTGCAGTTGGGACAGCGCTCGGCCAAGGCGGGGGTGCGCTCGCGGGCCATTACCGCGCAGTATACCGCGCTTTCCCGTCGCTGCGTGTGCCTGCTTGGGTTCCTCCGCCCGACGAAAGCCAAGCCAGCAAGGCTGCGTCACGGTCCCCCCGATCGCCCAAAAGTCCCGCTATTATCGAACGATGGCCGAAGCCGAAGCGCGCAGCCTGCTGGCCCTGCGCTACATGGTCGACTTTCGCTGCATCGGCGGCGACTGCGAAGACAACTGCTGCCACAGCGGCTGGGCCATCTACGTCGATCAAGAACACCTGATCCAGCTGCGCCGCCTGCTGCCAAGGACGGCGGCGAGTGCGGCGGATGCTGCCTCTTCTGCGCCAGGCTCGGCCCCGGCAGCTGAGCGACTGCCGTCGTTTGACGAGGCGGTGACGATGCTCCCCAAGAGCGAGCGCAGCGAGCGGGCCTACGCCCAGCTTCGGCTCGACGCAAGCGGGACCTGTCCTCTGCTCGGCGAAGGCGGGCTGTGTCGCCTGCATGCGCGCCATGGCGAAGCAGCGCTGCCCGATACCTGTGCCACCTATCCGCGTCAGCTCAGCCGAGTGGGGCGCCGGCTTGAGCTCTCCGGCTCGCTGGCCTGCCCCGAGATCGCGCGGCGGTGCCTGCTGCCAGCAGATGGCACCGATCTTGTGCCGGCCGACCTCAGCCTCTCGGCCCGCGGTCAGCTGCAGCAGACGGCTCCGGCGGCGGCGGGCGTT
>DAORCZ010001313.1:0-2316 GCA_035345735.1 Pseudomonadota bacterium
TTGCACCCACCGTCTCGGGCTGGCTGGTGGACTTGGTCGGCCGCATGCTGGCCAAGACGCCGTCGGCTCGTCCGACGATGGCGCAGATCGCCGCTGAGCTACAGGAGCGGCTGCCGGTGCGGCCGTCGTCGCGAAGCTCGATTCCGGCGATCAAGCCGGAACCCGGCGCGGTGGTGTACCAAGAGGCGCTGGAGCCGACCGAGGATGCGGCCGGTGATGCCGATACCCGCGGCCTGCCCCCGTCGGTGTCCGGGCCGGCGGGGGCTCGCGATCCGTCGCTTGCTTCTGGGGTGCCGGTGGCGCTTGAAAGCCGTCAGTCGGGGGCGGGCACGATTACCCGAGCCACCGGTCAGGGGGGCCTGCCGCTGAAGCAACCGACGCGGTTCCGGCCGCTTTGGCTGGGGCTGGGGGGATTTGCGCTCTTGGCCAGCCTGCGAGGTGGGTTGTGGCTGCTGTCGGCCAGCCCTGTCGCGGCCCCGTCTCAGCCGACGGCTGCGCCGGCCGCGACTGCGGGGGCGGGTCCACAAGACGCCGGGCGGTCGGCGCCTTCGGTTGGTCCGGCTGCGCAGCCCAGCCCTACGTCGGGGGGGCCGACAGCCGCTGGGCTGCCCGGGAAGCCTGCCGGTCCCGCACCCGCGGGGAGCGGCGGCGGGCCGGTGGACAGCGATGGCGAGTCCCGGCGAGCGAGCCAAGAATCCCCCCGCGCGGCGGGCAGCCCGGCGGCCGACAAGAGCCCGCGTCGGGGGGGCAGCGGCAAGCGGGCAGACCGAAAGCACGACTCCAAGACACGTCGGGCCGCGGGTGGAACGGCCACGCCCATTCTTGATTAATGACGTAGTGGCGAACAATAGCTAGATGAAAAATCCTAAATTGATGGAACGATCAGGCGATATTGATAGCCAATTCCTTTCGGGCAGTCCGTTGCGTATGCGGCAGCGCCTGGTGTTGGGACTATTGTTCTCCGGGACCTACCTGCTGATGCCGGGGGAGGCGCTGGCCACTGCGCCGGATCGCTGTCAGGCCGATGCGACCTGTCGAGACCGCGTCTCGGCCGCAATGCGAATTGCGGTGCAGGGAAATTTTGAAGAAGCATTGGCGCTCTACGAAAAAGCATACGAACAGTCTCAAGAGCCGCGTCTGTTGTTGAATATTGGACGCTGTTATTATCGATTAAATCGTCCACAGACGGCGCTAGATTATTATGAGAGATTTCGTGCCGCACAGGCGGATTTAGAGCCCGAGCTCACCAGTCGTTTGGGCCAGTTCGTCGCCGAGGCGAAGCTGGCCCTGCTCTCGCAGCGAACGGGAGGCTCCGGCCCGGCGCCCACGCCTGCCCCGGCGGCGGGTACGACGGCGCCGAGTGGGGAGCCGCCGCCCACTCCGCTCGTCACGCCTGCCCCGGCCAGCCACGGCACGCCGTCTGGCCGACCGACGTGGCGGGTGGTCCTGGGCCTGTCGGCGGCCGGGCTAGGCGGCGTGCTGGTCGGCCTGGGCGCCGGCGCACTGTCGGCAAACGAGCGCTGCGTCACCCCCAGCATGACCTTTGACGCCATGTGCGTCAGCGAGCTGCGGCCCGATGGTCAGCGTCAGGCGCTGCTTGTGGACGGCCTGTCGTCCGGCATTCCGATGGTGGTCAGCGGCGGCCTGCTTCTCGCTGGCGGGATCACGCTGGCCGCTTGGCCGGCGCGGCGAGAGGCAGGACGGGGCGAGCTGCGCCCGGCAGCGACGTCGGCCGGCACGACGCGCCTGGGACTGCCCTAGGTGAGCGGCCTCGGCCCCTCGGGCCCATCCCGACGCCTGGCCGTCCCCGTCTGCGGTTTATGTAAAAATGGATATGTTCCATGATTACGCGGGATAGACCGCGGAATGATCCATGAGAACCCCACCTTGTTGGCCACCTGTTGGCTTATGGTTTGGAGGATGAAATGCGCTCGTCGTTAGGGCTGATGTTTTTATTGTGTAACTGTAATCTATTGCCATCAAAAGCCATTCTGTGTGCCGAAGATCCACGATGCGAGCCAGTGGTTCCTTCTGAATTTGTAATGGGTCAACCAGATGAAAAAACCAATCTTTTAATCGCTGGAATATCTACTCCCAATAATGTTGCAGTCGGCGATAGCGGGGCCGTGTTTGTCGTCGATCAAGGCCATGAGCGCATCTTGGCCTGGAATACATTCCCCACCCGTAGCTATCAGCCAGCCGACTTTGCCATCAACACCGATAACCACAGTGTCGCAGTAGCGGCTGGCCCCCTGCTGCTTGGCAAAACGCTCCCGCAGCCCTTCCAGATTAGCGTCAGCGGCAACCGGCTTATGG
>DAORCZ010001314.1:0-2312 GCA_035345735.1 Pseudomonadota bacterium
TCCAGATCGTTGCACTCAAACGAGCGCAGGCCGGCGCGCAAGAAGTACGGCGCGGCGCGGGTCGCAAGCTGCGCTTTTTCAAAGTGCTCGGCGATGGCGAGCGCGTCGTGCTGACCGGCCGCTTCCAAAAACTCCGCGGCGCGGCGATGGCCGACCCGGCGATCTTCATCGGTGAGCAGGCTGTAGGCCGCCTCGGCGATCAGGGCGCTGCGAAAACTGTATTCCTCTTCGCTGCGCGCCGTAATCAGCTCGGCCTCGACCAGCTGTCGCAGGCCCAGACCGACGTCGTAGGTCGATTTTTCCGGCTGCAGCAGGGCGCGCACGCCTTCGCGAAAGAACAAGAGTCCGAACACGCTGGCCGCCCGCACGATGCGTCGCGCCGACGGCTCTAGCTGGCCGATGCGCCCCTGCAGCATGGCCAGCACGGTGGCGGGCTGTCCCGCGGTCTGCCCGCTGGCCGCCGCGCGAATCAGCTCTTCCAGATACAGGGTATTGCCGGCGGCTTGCTCGATCAGGCGGGCGCTGGCCTCGGGGGACAGGCCCTTGCCGAGCACCGCGGCGATCAGCTTCTCGCAGGCTTTTTTCGGCAGACCGGACAGCGTGATCTCGCGCAGGCGGTGACCGGCCCACAGCTTGGGAAAGCGCTCCTGCACCTCGGGCCGAGCGAGGGCCAGGATCAGGATCGGCTGCTCGCCCAGATCCTTGAGCACCGTCGCCAAAAGCTTCACCGACAGCGCATCCGCCCACTGCAGATCTTCCAGCACCAAGACCATCGGGGCCTGTGCCGCCATGCCCGAAAACAGCGCCAGCACGCACTCGGCGATCTGGTCGCTCATGATCTTGGGATCGTTGCGCGCGGCGCGCAGGGCCGGCAGATCCTCGTCGGGAAACGGCACGCCGCAGAGCTCGCCCAAGATGGCAACCTGCATGCGCTGGTGGTCGGCCGGCAGATACGGCGACAGCGCGGAAGCGATGTGCTGTCGCAGCTCGCTGGTCGTCGTTGTGGTGGCCTGCTGGCTCAGCTGCAAGTGACGGCGCAGCGCGCTGCGCAGGATGGCGTAGGGCGAGCCTCCGGTCAGCGGATCGCCGTCGCCGTACAGCACGCGGATCTCATCCTCGCGCTGGCCCAGGCGGCGCAGAAACTCGCGGCACAGGCGTGACTTCCCCACGCCGCTTGGCGCCGTAACCAGCACGGCTTGGCAGGTCGAGTCTTCGACGGTGCCAGTCAGAAGAACGTCCAAAAGCCCCAGCTCCTGCTCGCGCCCGACGCAGGGTGTGGGCTTGCCGAGCAAAAGATACGACGCATCGGCGCCCAGCACTTCGCCCGACAGCAGGTTCAGCCCATCGCGAGTGGTCAGGGCAAAGCGTCGCGCCAGCAGTGAAGCGCTCAGCTCATCCAGCCACACGCCGCCGCGTCCGGGCTCGGGCCCGAAGTCGGCCCGCCGTCGCAGCAGGCGCGCTGCCAGATCGACCGCCTCACCGACCGGCAGGTTCCCCAGCACCGCAGCCCGGCCGGTCGCCAGCGCCACGACACACTCCGGCCACTTCTCTTTGATGAGCAGCGCCACCCGTGCCGCCTGCGTCGTCTGATCCGTCGCGCTGCCCAGCCCGGACAGCGTCGCCACCAGCGCTCCGTCAAGCAGCCACTCGGCCTTGGCGCCCAGCGGCACCAGTGCGCCCCGCAGCTCATCACGTCGGCTGAACTCGGCCGGCGTACCGCGCGGCTCGATCGGCGTGCAGTCCTCGGCTCCCAGACCGGGCAGGCTGGCGATGACCACCGACAAGAGCTGCTGTTCATCCGATGCGAAGGCCGTTCCGCGATCGGGCAGATCGAGCTGCACCGTCACCGCTTGCGCGTCGTCGGCGAGCGTCGGATAGGGCACGCTGGCCAGGAGCTGCAGCAGCGCCTGACCATCGCTGATGCGCTGGCCGGGATCTTTGTGCAGCATGCGCTCGACCAAGGACGCGAGCGCCTCTGAAGTCCCCGGGCGACGCTGCAGCAGCGACGGCGGCGTCTCAAACAAGATCCGCACCAGCACCGCCGCGACGTGCTCGCCCCCAAACGGCGTCTGCCCCGCCAGGCACTCATAGACAACGCAGCCCAGCGAAAAAATATCCGACGACGCGCGAACGTCTCGCTCGCCCCGCGCCTGCTCGGGCGCCATGTACTCCGGCGTGCCAATCACCAGCCCGGTGCGCGTCATCACCTGCGACGCCGCCATCCGCCGCGCAATCCCAAAGTCCAAGATCTTCACCCGCTCCGCCTCACCCCCAACCAGAAACAAGTTGCTCGGCTTGAGGTCGCGGTGGAC
>DAORCZ010001315.1:0-2311 GCA_035345735.1 Pseudomonadota bacterium
TCTGCGTAGCTTGGCTCTTGCGCAGGGCTTTGAGCAGGCTGCCGTGCTCGGCCTCCATCTGCCAGACGCGCGGCAAGGCGCTGGGCATCGAGAGCTCGGCGATGTCGCCGGCGTAGATCCCGGCGAGCGCTGGCTCGACGATCTCGGCGGTCATGCGCGGGCCGATGCGGCGGGTGAAGAATGCCTCGATGCTCTCGTCGGTGACGGCAGGCGGGCGGGCCGGAATCAGCGGCTCTAGAAGAAGGCGAGCCCGGGCGGCCACCGAGAAGGCATCGCTCGACAAGAGCTCAGGCGGACGCATCGGCAGCCGACGCAGCCGGCCTTGGCGATAGACGTAGCGGCGCGCGGCTTTTTCGTCGGAATAGACGACCTCGTCAGCGATGCCGAGGCGGTCGATGAGGGCGCGCAGACCGGGGGCGGACTCTTGCACTGTCGCGGCACCGGTCTCGATGACGAAGCTGCCGTGGTGCTCGCTGCCGACGCGGCCCCCCAGCCCCTCGCGGGCTTCAAGAACGTAGACGGAGAGACCCGGGGCTCGGCTCTGCGGATCGCTCGCCGGGGTGCGACTGATCTGGCCGCCGCGCGCGCGATAGGCATCGAGCAGCGACAGGGCACAGCTTAGGCCGCCGGCCCCACCGCCGATGACCACGACACGCGTCATGCGCGGGCGCCTCGCGGGGCCGCCGAGAGCTTATGGACAAGCTGGACCAGCGCTTGCGCGTGCTCGACCGGAGTCTCAGGGACGATGCCGTGCCCGAGGTTGAAGATGAAGCCACGGCGCGGTGCGCGGGCGAGGATGTCGCGGACGCGGCGCTCGATGCCGGACTTGGAACCGAGAAGCGCGATGGGATCGAGGTTGCCCTGGATGGCTGCCGGCTTGCGGGCACCGCGTCCGCTCGGGCGACGAACGAGGCCGAGCTGGCGGCGCGCTTCGTCGATCGGCATGCGAAAGTCGACGCTGAAGACATCAGCGGGGAGCTTGCCGACCAGCGGATACAGCGCGCTGCCGCCGTGCGCAAAGTAGATGAGCGGCACGCCGCTTGGGCGCAGCGCTTCCAAGATTCGCTGCACATACGGCGCTGCGAACTCGGCGAAGTCGTCGCGTCCCAGCGCCCCCACCCACGAGTCGAAGATCTGCAGCGCCTGCGCGCCGGCCTGAACTTGGGCTTGCAGATACACGATCACTGTCTCGGTCAGCTTGTGCAGCAGGCGATGCGCTTCCTTGGGCGCGGCGAACAGCAGGCGCTTGCAGTGGGTGAACTGCTTACTGGTCTGCCCCTCGACCGCGTAGGACATCAGGGTAAACGGCGCGCCGGCGAAGCCGATCAGCGGGACGCCGGCTGGCAGGTGCTTACGACACAGCCGCACCGCATCGGGCACGTAGGGGTAGTCCTCGGGCGTGGCGACCCGCAGGCGGGCGATGGCTTCGGCGCTGCGGACCGGCTCTAGCTTGGGTCCCTCTTCGCTGAAGGACAGCGGAATGCCCATGCCGGGCAGCGGCACCAGGATGTCGGAAAACAGGATGGCGGCATCGACACCCAGTCGCGCGATCGGCTGCAGCGTGACCTCGCAGGCCAGCTCTGGCGTGCGGCACAGCGTCAGAAAATCGCCGGCTCGCTTGCGCGTGGCCTGGTACTCCGGCAGGTAGCGTCCGGCCTGTCGCATCAGCCACACCGGGGCGCAATCGACGGGCTGACTGCGGCAGGCCCGTAAGAAACGGCTGTCCTCGGCTGGGTCGGTGGTCGGAGTCGGTTGCGCGATGACCTCGGCGCGGGGGCGACGGGAGGACGCGGCTCGCCGACTCGTCGTCGAGGAGTGCGTTCGCTTGCTGAGCTTGCTGACCTGCTTCATGCCGCCCGCCATTATCAAGGAAAAGCCTGGGACGCGCCGATGTTTTCAAGCCCCTTGGCGGCGTGCGATACTGGCACTCCGCTGTCGCTACGCCGTCCACTTACCATGCTGCGCCCTGTCTTCACGCTGGTCGCCTGCCTTGCGCTCTTGGCGATGCCGCGCGTCGGGGCGGGGCAGCCGCAGGGGAAGCCGAAGCCGGTCGTTGCCCGGCCGGTGAACAGCACCGAGACGGTGCTGGCGCAAGCCAAGACGGCAAGCGACAGCCGCGACTTCGTGGGGGCATATCGCCTGCTCTCGCAGGCCTATCAGGCGCAGCCGCAGCCGCTCTTGCTGCACGGCCTGGCGCTCTTGGCCGCGGCAGAGGAGCGGGGCGTTGAGGCGCAGGATCTGTGGCGACGCGTGCTGGCCGATCCCAGCTTGGACAGCCGGGCCCCACAGCGTGCGCAAGCCCTGGAGCTCT
>DAORCZ010001316.1:0-2310 GCA_035345735.1 Pseudomonadota bacterium
ACGACCGAAAGCGCCCATCCACCGTCAGAAAGGGAGCTTAATTCACTGGCATTGCTGCTAGGCGTGCTGCGGGGCCGGCGGGTCGTGAGCCCGTCGGCCTCGGTTGTCAAAAGCTCCCACCATGGGAGCGCGAACGGCTGTGCTGGCGGGATGCGTGCCTGTGAATTGGAACCATTCAAGGGCTGCAACCAAGCACACGGCGCTGATAACCCAGACCTGATGAGTCTGTCAATATATCCATGCAATACGTCACCATTTTTGCCGATGTGGAGCATATTCGGGCGGACGTGCTACGCGACGCTGTGGCCCGTGGCATCAAGAACCCTCTTCATTTCGGATTGGCTCGTCGTCTGCGTGCTGCCCGCTTGGCTGTAGATCTAGGCGGGCAGCCTCTATCGCTGGCTGCCCAGCTTGCTAGCACTGCCGTCCGCAGCATCGAAGTCGAGGGGCGTGTCCCATCCGTTGAAGCCGTCGAAAAGCTGGCCACTGTGCTGCGTGTCTCGCCCTGCTTTCTGGCGTTTGGCGTCGAGCGGCCCTTCGATGAGCAAGCCATTGGGCGCATCAGCGAGCTACCGGCTCGGCTGCGCTTTGCTCGCGAACAGAGCGGCCTGTCACAGAATGCTCTCGCCAAAGTGGCTGGTGTGGCGCGGACGATGATTGGCTACATCGAGAGCGGCGCAACGATGCCGAGCGTCGCGACCGTCGAGCTCCTGGCATCTGCGCTGCGCGTGTCTCCGTGCTGGCTGGCCTTTGCAGAAGGCGAGCCCTTGCAGACGAACCGATCACCCACGGATCGGCGCGAGCCAGCGTAGACACGCACTACTTACCAAACTACTAGCAGTGCTGAGTCATCCATCGGATGAGATCGCTTGCTCTCCGACGGAGACTGGAATGCCGCCAAATTCGGCAGTTTTCGGTTTCTCGTCGAGGTCGTAGCGGGCTCAACAGACAGATGACTTAGTACTGCTAGTAGCTCCAGCGTTTGTGCGTCGGCCTGTCGGACCTGGGCAGGGCTGAGTTGCCACGGCCAATCACCTCAGGAACCGGGTCGGCGGGTAACGCAGCAGGTTCGACACGGCGTGGCTCGGCAGGGGCCGACGCGGTTACGGGGACCGCGGTCTTGGGAACTGCACTGCTGGTCGTCGTAGTTGTCGCGGTTGCCGCCGTCGTAGCGGTCGCTGCCCCCGCTGGAGGCGTTGCAGCGCCCGGCTCGGTCACGTCCGGCACATACTCGATGGTCACGCGCTGCTGAACGCGAACCCGCACCCGCCGTCCCGTGGGATCGGTGGTGATGTACTCCATCGCGTACCAGTCGGGCATCGCAGACCCATTGTGCGCAGCGCCTGGCAGCAAAACCGTTCCAGCCACGATGGACGGTTTCTGTTCCGGATTGGCAACCGAAGCCGTCTCTGGAACCGAAACATGTTCCGGTTTCTTGCGACGTCGATCCTGGAACGCCAGCGTCTTGCACTCGTCGCTGCAATACTTCGCATGCGATCGTTTGGCATCTGGGATGGGCTTGGTACAGCGCGCACAGATCCGCACGGGCTCAGCGTAGCACGCAGCCCGATCGCGTTTCGGTTCAGGTGCTGTAGTGAACCGAAACGGCGATTTGCCAACGAAGGCCCCATTGGTTGAGCCATCGTCGAAACTGGGTGTTCGGTCACGTCGTCTGGCGGCTCAGGGTGCAGGAAACGCATCCCCATTTGCAGTGCCATGAGCATCCTTACCTGTAACGGCTAACGTCGCTAGTATGAAACGAGTAGAGACGCATCTGGGGGCTCGCATGAACGCCAAGAAGTGCTCGGTTTGTCGTCAAGGTCTGCCGGTGCAGCGGCGCTCTGACCAGAGGTACTGCGGTGTACGCTGTCGTGTTCGTGCGCATCGACTGCGTAGCGCGGGTGCGGCAGTTCAACAAACCCCAGCCGTTGATCCCGAAGCGATCGCAGCCGAGCTTGCGGTGGTGACCGCCAGCGCTGCGGCAGCGGCCCTGCTCGTTGAAACCCTGCGCGGGCAACTCAAGCAGGCCGAGGAGGCACGCGAGACGCAAAGCAGGGAGCTGACTAAGCTGCGCGGTCGCCTCCACAAGACCGAAGAAGCGCGCCTTGCCGCTACACACGAGGCTGCGGTCGAGCGGAACAAGGTGTCTGAGCTGAGCCACTACTACTACGAAGCCGAAAAATCGATCAGCGCTCTTGCGAGAGAGAAGGCGCAGCAGGCTCAGGAACTGACGACGCTACGCAGCGCCAAGCAGCGACGCCCCACGCTGTCGCAGGCCAGCAAAGACCGGCAGAAACAGCAGGTCAAAGA
>DAORCZ010001317.1:0-2303 GCA_035345735.1 Pseudomonadota bacterium
GGCGGCGCACTTTACGTGCTCTCGCTGGGCAAGACGGTGGACGGGGCGGCGATGGCGCCGGCCACGGCGACGCTGCGCAACAGCATCTTGGCCGACACCTTGGATCTTGCGACTACCCCGATGCCAGCCGGTGACGTCTTTGCCAACCAGTCGGCAGGCGCAGTCACGGTGGATGTCAGCTCGCCCAACGTCATCGAGTCGGACATCGGCACGTTTGGCGGAGCAACGGTGATGGGTACGCCGACCAAGGCCGACCCGATGCTGAGCGCGCTGAACCAGAACGGCGGTCCGACACCGACCATGGCCGTGGCCATGGGCAGCGCGGCCAATGGGGCAGGTGCCCAGGCCGTCTGTGTTGCCGTCGGTGGTGTCGATCAGCGAGGCTTCTCGCGCAGCGTTACCACCTGCGATATCGGCGCCTTCGAGTACCGCGACAACGGCGCGGTCTGCCAAGGCACGGTGGAGTGCGGCAGTGGCTTCTGCGTCGAGGGCGTGTGCTGCAATACCGCCTGCAACACGGTGTGCGCTTCCTGCGTGATGGCCAACAAGCAGGATGGCAGCGCCAACGGCACCTGCGGTGGGCGCAAGACGACCACGGTCTGCCGTCCCGCCAACAGCATCTGCGACAAGCCGGAAAGCTGTGATGGCAGCACGCTGGGGTGTCCCGCCGATGGTGTGCAGCCGATCACGTTTGTCTGTCGCGCGGCCGTAGGCACCTGTGACCAGGCCGAGACCTGCGACGGCAGCACGCCCAACTGCCCCGTCGATCGCAAGAAGGCGATGGGCGTCATCTGTAAGCCGGCGGGGGCCAGCACAACTTGCGATCCGCCTGACTACTGCGATGGCGTGCGTAGCTCGTGCCCGGCCAACTTCACGGCCTACGGCACCTCGTGCGGCACCACGGGCCAGATTTGTAGTGGCACCGGACGCTGCATCTAGCTGACTCGGTCCAACCTGGTGGGGGGCAGGCGGTGGACCCGAGCACGCGATTGTTTGCAGTCCGCAGCCGGCGAGGAATCCGAGGCCCTGGCGGAAAATTCGTTGACAGCCAGCGCCGGACTTTGATACCTATCCGGCTCGCATTACGGCACCTTAGCTCAACTGGTTAGAGCAGGCGCTTCATACGCGCAAGGTTCGGGGTTCGAGTCCCTGAGGTGCCACTGGGTTAGCGCAGTTCTCGCGGGGGCGGTTCGGCGGGACTGGCAATGGGGGGGAGAGCTGAATGCGAATCAGGCAGCCCCGCTGCCACGCAGGTCCGACGGTATAGGTCGTAGAGCGTGTTGAGGCTGGGCTTGTTGCGACCGGCCACGATCTCGTGGATGAGGGCGACCAGTGCCCGGTTCACCGGAGTGGCGACGCCAAACTGTTCGCCCCGGCGCACGATCTCGCCATTGAGCCAGTCGATTTCGGGGGTGCGACCGCGGGCAATGGCAATTGCCATCGAGCTCCGCATCCGTCGGAACTTGAGCCCGATGGCGAGGACCAGCGAGTGCTTGAGGAATAGGCGCGGCGACCCGATACGCAGGCTGCGCTCGTCGGGGGTGATGGCCAGCTTGGCAATGTCGAGCGTGCCCGCGACCTTCGCCAGCTTGACCCCTTCGTGCCGGGCGACCTGCGATAGCTCGCCCCAGATTTCCAGCGCCAGCCGACGCACAAAGCGATGCCGCAGGAGCTGACCGAGCGTGTCGCCGCCCGCCGCACCGAGCGTGCTGGTGGCGCAGTTAATGGCCAGCTTGCTCCAGCGCACACCGTCGAGATCGTCGACAATGCGGGTCTCGAAGGCCTGTCCTAAGAGCTCGCTGGCCCGGCGCAGACCGGCATCGGGCATGCTGGTCTTCTGACGGGGACGTCCCAGCTGCAGGCCCCCGCGCGAGGTGCGGGCAGAGAATCCCGGCTCCAGCATCGTGGCGCCCCAGCCGACGACGCAGCCGATGACGCGACCCGGCCCAAGCAGCCTCTCGGCGCGCCCCTCCGGCAGGCCATTTTGCAGGAGGACGACGTCCGCCTCGGGTCGTAACAGCGGCAGCACTTCCTGCAGCGCGCCTTCTAGCGTCGTGGTCTTGGTGGCGAGCAAGCACAGCTCGTAGGGGCGCGCACTGCTGCCTAGCTCGCGTGCCTGCACGACGACCTGTCCGGTGGGCGGAGCTGCCCACTCTTGTCCGTCGAGATCGCGCACGCGCATGCCATGGCGGAGGAGCGCCTGCTGGATGTCCGCATTGCCTGTGACCACATCGACCGCCGCCCCAGACCGGGCCAGCGATGCCGCAACGATGCCGCCGATGCCTCCACAGCCGACGAGCAGG
>DAORCZ010001318.1:0-2297 GCA_035345735.1 Pseudomonadota bacterium
ACTCGCGCACGTTGCCAGCCAGGTCGTAGACGCCTTGGGGCGAGACATCCTGCGGCGCCGTACCGACCTCGCGGGCTCGACGGACATCGGCCTCGGTGGAATCGGCAGGAAGGCCGGCGCAGCGCTGACCGGGGGCTCGCGCCATCACCACGCCGTCGCAGCGCGGCTGCTCACCCTGCTCGGGCTTCCACGGCCAGGCTGACAGCGCAAAGCCTGTCCATGGATACGGCGACCGCCGCTTTCCACTTCGCGCCGAGAGTTCCCACTCGGCCTCGCGCGGTAGGCGCTTGCCTTGCGCGGCGCAGAACTCGCGGGCTCCGTTCCAGGTGACCTGCACGACGGGCCTGCGCTCATGGCCTGGCAACGCGACGAAGCGACCTTCGCGATACGCGATGCCGCTCGCCTTGGGGTGCAGATCCAAGAGCAGCACGCCATTTGCGACCACCAGCCTTTCGTCTTCGACCACCGTCGGGCGCTGCGGTCGGTTTAGAAAGGCGGCGAAGTCTTCGTTGGTGACCTCGAAGCGGTCGACAAAGAAGTCGGACACGGTCACGACATGCACGGGTCGCTCGCGCTCGTACTCCTCGCGCTGACAGTCCTTGCGATGCTGCTGACAGTCAGCCAGCGCGGCGTCGATCTCGCCTTCGTTGCTGCCCATCGGGAAGCGTCCGCCGGGAACGAGCACGGTGCCCTTCGGTGCGCGGGCCTGCAGCGCGGCCAAGGCGACGCGACGATCGGACAGCGAGCCATCGCGGGTCCACGGCGCGCGCAGGTGCAGCAAGCGAGGAACGAAGATCACACCGCCCAGCGCAAGCGCGGCGCCCAGGCCGACGAACCAAATCGGCGGCGACTTGCGAGCAGGCGCTCTGCGAGGCGGCGGAGCGAGACCAGAAAGCAGCGCCGACAAGGTCGCTTCGACCTCGGTCATCGATGGACGCTGCGCCGCCAGCTTGTCCAGCATCTGCATGATCAGCGTGCCCAGCGCGGCCTGCGGTGAGTCGTGAAGCGTTGGCACCAGCGACTGGATCGAGCACGCTCGTTTCTGCACATGCGCAAGCAGCCAGCCCAGCGGCTCGTGCGGGATGGGATACGGGGACTCTCCGCTCAGCAGCTCATACAAGATGAGGCCCAGCGAGTAGACATCGCTGCGATCGTCTAGCTCGGCGATGCCCTCGCACTGCTCAGGCGACATGTAGCGCGGCGTGCCCAGCACCTGCCCCGACCCCGTGTTCGATATCGCGGCCTGTCCCGACAGGGTCGCCATCGCGCTGCGCAGCTTGGCGATGCCGAAGTCCAGCACCTTCACCCGTCGTCCGCCCGGCAGCTCGGGGTCGTCGATGACAAACAGATTACTGGGCTTCAGATCACGATGCAGGATGCCCTGGTGATGCACATAGGCCAGCGCGGAGGCCACCTGCCTGCCGAATGAGATCACCTCGGACACAGGCAGCTTGCCGCCCCGGTCGCGCAGATAGACAGGCAGCGGCTGGCCCTGCAGGTATTCCATCTGCAGGAACAGCGCGCCGTCGGGCAGCGAGCCGCAGTCTTGCAGCTTCACCAGGCTCGGATGCGACAGACGCGACAGCAACTTGGCTTCTTGCAGGAAGCGCGCGACCGCAGCTTGATCGGCGTGCGAGTCGCGCAAGATCTTGATCGCCGCGCGCAGATCGACCTTGTTGTGCTGCGCCAAAAACACGGCGCCCATGCCGCCTGCGCCCAGCGGCTCGACGATGCGGAACGAGCCTAGCTCAGTGCCGATGTATCGCTGTTCAAGGGCTCTGGGAGTGCTCATGGCAAGCGCTCGTTCATACAATCGCTCTGCGCGACCGGGCGCAAGTGAACTGTGATCGGCGCATCGCTGGGGTACACCGCTTCGGTGGCTCCGGCGTAGCGAATGCAGCCCGCTGCGTCCATGGCCACGGTCGTCACTCGCTGCTTCCGATCGTCGGTGTTGGCGGTGCTGTAAAGCCGCAGTCCCAGCTCGCCATCAACTACCTGAGTCTGCTGCTTCGATGAAGAAAGTGTGGCTGCGATGTCGATGCAGCGCTGCCACGCGGCATCTGCCTGCACACCGATCCACATCGCGCAGGGCAGCCAAAGGCCGATCCCCAGAGCCAGCGTGGGCAGGTTGCGCATCCCGTTCATGGCCGCGTCCTCCTCGACCTAGTGGGCTGGCCCAGCTTTCGCTTTGCCGGCGTCCTTCACCTCGACCACATCCAAGAGCGCCGTATCCGTGGCCCATGTACCCAGCGCCACCGGCAGTCTCCGGCTGCGCAGCAAGTCCCCACTCAGCGCTT
>DAORCZ010001319.1:0-2294 GCA_035345735.1 Pseudomonadota bacterium
GCAGGGGAGCATCGGCTTGCAGCACGGGCTGCAGGGCTTCGCGCAGGGCCTGACGAGCGCGGTGCAGGCGGCTCTTGAGCGCATCGACGGACACGCCCAGGGCCTCGGCGGCTTCTTGCGCGGACAGTCCCTCGACATCGCGGAGCAGCAGCACCTCGCGATAGGGATCGGCGATCTGATCAAGGGCTTCGGTCAGCGCCTCGGTGAGCTGCCGCTTGCCGGCGTCCTCCTCGGGGCTGGGGTGGGTAGAGGGCAGGTTGGCGACGGCATCCAGGCTTTGAGCCGGGCGGTTCTTCATGCCGCGATGTCGGCGCGAACAGGCACTGCGCGTCAGGGCAAAGACCCAGCTTGAGAGCGAGCTACGCCCCGCGAAGTCTCCCAGATGGCGGGCGATCGACAGCAGCGTGTCCTGCAGCACGTCGTCGGCATCAGCAGCATTTCGACACATCCGCAGGCTGAAGCGATAGATTGCCGGCGCCTGCTGCGAGAGCAGCTCTTCAAGCGCCGCTCGGTCCCCCTGCTGGGCACGATGCAATAGCGAGTCCGACACGTCGGCAGCCTATCCGAAAGCGAAACTTGGCGCGAACCTCTCGACCCTCAGCCTGGCTCATACCCACAGAATAGGAGGCCCCATGCCGACTCAAGAACTCACCGAGCAGAACTTCAACGACCACATCGACCGCGGCGGCATCGTCTTTGTCGACTTTTGGGCGTCGTGGTGCGGTCCCTGCCGCGCCTTCGCCCCGGTCTTCGAGGCCGCCTCGACCCGCCATCCCGACATCACCTGGGGCAAGGTCGACACCGACGCCCAGCAGGCCCTGGCCGGCGCGTTCGGCATCCGCTCCATCCCCACCCTGATGGTCTTCCGCGAAAACGTCCTTTTGTTCGAACAGCCGGGCGTCATGCCGGCCGCCGCCCTCGATCAGCTCGTCAAACAGATCCGCGAGCTCGACATGGACAAGATCCGCAAAGAGATCGAGGAAGCGGAAAAGCAGGCCGAGGCAGAGGGGGCAGGCAAGGCGTAAGGCGGGGCGGGATGACCGTTGACGGCTGCCCACCTCCGACGGCCGCGACGGCCGCCAATGTGACTGGATGCTCACGCGGCGGGGAGTCTAATAGCCGAAGGTATGTTGTTTAATTGGGAAGAACGCCCTCATGAACAAAGCCGACTCCCTGCTGTTGCAAACCCGACTGTCTGAACTACTCACCGGCATGAACCAGAAAATCCCTCAGATCGAATATAGACAGACGGTCATGTCTGGTTTGGCGAAAAATCCAATCCGCGACAGCTTCACAGTAAGCCCCGCAGCCACTGCAAGTCATGCTCAGTAACGGGCAACGGCCAAGCGCGACTGGGTCCTTGGAAGGTGCAGTAGAACGCGTCTTTGTTCACGCCGAATAGGCCGAATCCGTGGAGCTTTGTGGGAATCTCGGGCAATGCCTGCACGCCGCGAATCCGATTGGCCCGAATCTCAATCAGGAAATCCTGTTGCCCGTGGCAAGGGGTCGCTCCGCTGCCGTGAATCCAGACCGGGTCAAGCTCAGCGATGGACCTCCCAAGTTCGGGGGCCCGACGCTGGCGCCAGCTTGACTTCCACTGAATGCTGGCCCCGATGCGGTACGTATGCCAGGCGTTGTCTTCGCCCCACAGAAATTCAATCTCACAAGGTTGCATCACCCCGCAACGACCACAAGCCACATCTGATTTAAGGACAACGGCCATCGCGAGCTTTCCAATTAAGCTGAAGAGCGCATTCCTAACACGCAACGCGCGTAAAGACAATGCAGCATCCACCTCCTGATTTTGCTCGCTGCAGCCGACGACGGGCCCATCCCCCCCTGAAACATGCTAAGACCGCAGCCGGACTTGCTGAACCCGCCGAGCCAGACTGGGGACCAGCCCCAAGGAGAGATCCCTTGATCGTTCAAGTACAGGTCACCATCCACGCACCCAAGGCCGCGATCTGGGCCGCAATCACCGATATCGAGCACGCTGCCGACTTGATCAGCGGAATCCAAAAGATTGCCGTTGTCGAAAGACCGGTGGGCGGCGTGGTCGGACTCCGCTGGCAAGAGACCCGAGACTTCTTCGGCAAGCCAGCCACCGTCGAAAAGTGCATCACCGAGGCGGTGGAAGGCGAGTCCTATTCGACCCGGGCTGAACAGGATGGAACCGTGTACCTATGCACGAAAAGGCTGCAAGAGGGTCCCGACGGAATCATCTTCTCAGAGTCGCATGTGACCCAGCCGCGGGGCGCCTTTTCGAAAATCATGTTGAAGCTGATGGGATTTCT
>DAORCZ010001320.1:0-2294 GCA_035345735.1 Pseudomonadota bacterium
TCATCCTCGATGCCATGGTGTTTATCGGCGTCGAGTCGATGCCGATCGTGCTGCTTATCAGCCTGTTTGTCGGCGCCGTCTTCGCCCTGCAGCTCAGCTCGGCGCTGCGCACGTTCCAGGCAGAAGCCTTCACCGGCGCCACGGTGGGCCTGGCTCTGACGCGCGAGCTAGCGCCCGTGTTTACCTCGATCGTCGTCGCTGCCCGCGCTGGCGCCGGCATGGCGACCGAGCTGGGGTCGACGCGCATCACGGAGCAGATCGACGCGCTGGCGACGATGGCGGTAAACCCAGTGCAGTATCTGGTGGTGCCGCGGGTGATCGGCGGCGTGCTGATGGTGCCGCTTCTGGCGATGGTGTTTAACTGCATCGGCATGGTCGGTGCGTACATCGTTGCCGTCGGCATGCAGAACGTCGATCGCGGCATCTTCTTGGAGAATGCGCGCTGGCTGCTCGACCCCAACGACCTTACGCAGGGCCTGATCAAGGCGGTGGTGTTCGGGCTGGCGCTGACGCTGATCGCCTGTCAGCAGGGCTACAACGCCTCCGGCGGCGCCAAGGGCGTGGGCATCGCGACGACGCGCGCCGTGGTCGGCAGCTTCGTCACCATCCTGGTGCTGGATTATTTCCTCACCGACCTGTGGCTGACCTTCTTTAGCAAGAACATCCAGAACTAGGCGCAAGCAGGGGACGACGGAGCGACGATGCCGTGGATGCCGGACAGCAAGGACGATGTCAGCCAGCGCAGTGAGGACTGGCACGTCCGGCTGCGCGGTCTGAACAAGACCTTCGGCACCCACCACGTCTTGCGCGGCGTCGACCTCGACATCGCGCGCGGCAAGATCAACGTCATCATCGGCGGCTCGGGCCAGGGCAAGTCGGTGATCATGAAGCACCTGATGGGCCTGCTGAAGCCCGACACCGGCACCATCTTTGTCGATGGCGAAGACATCGTGCCGCTCAACGACGTCGGGCTGAATCGCGTGCGCAAGCAGTTCGGCATGCTGTTTCAGTACGCGGCCCTGTTCGACTCGCTCACCGTCGAAGAAAACATTGTTTTTGCGCTGGTCGAACACGGTGATCCCAGCACGCCCGAGACCTATGCCGACGGACGCAAGCGCAAGCCGCGCCGCTTCAGCCGAAGTGAGCTGAATCAGATCGCGCTCGAACAGCTCGACAAGCTGGCCCTGCCGCGCGTGCTTTTGCGCAAGTATCCCGCCGAGCTCTCCGGTGGTCAGCGCAAGCGGGTCGGTCTGGCGCGCGCGCTGGTGATGAAGCCACGCATCCTGCTTTACGACGAGCCGACCACCGGACTCGATCCCGTCTCGACGAAAAACGTCGATGACATGATTCGCAATGTATCTCGCGAGCATGGCGTGACCAGCGTCATCATCAGTCACGACATGGCCTCGACGTTTCGCATCGGCGACCGCGTGTCGGCCTTGTACAACGGTAGAATCATCGAGAGCGGCCCCCCAGAAGAGCTGCGCCAGACTCGCCACAAGTGGCTGCGCGAATTCATCGCCACGTCGGGTGCAGTGCAGATGGAGCCGGTCGATGAACAAGACTTGATCGACGAGCCCTTGCTCACCGCAGGAGCCCCCCCATGAAGACGTTTTCTGCTGCGCTCAAGGTTGGGATTACGACCCTGCTCATCTTGGTGATGAGTGCGGGGGCCTACCGCTTCGTCAGCAAGAGCATGCGCGGCCCCGCCGGCCCGGTGGTGTGGGCGCTGTTCAAGGACGCGACCGGCCTAGTCGACAAGTCGCGCGTGCAGGTCGCCGGCCTGCTCATCGGCGAGATCGTCGACCGTCGCCTGCAGGGCAACCTGGCGCGGGTCGCGATTCGCATCCGCCCCGAGACTGAGCTGTGGTCGAACGCAGCGATCTACAAAAAGAGCTCATCGCTGCTTGGCGAGTACTACATCGAGGTCGATCCCGGCACGCCCGAGTCACCCGATCCGCTGTCGGGACAGATGACGCGCAACCATCGCCTGGGTAGCGGCGACCAGATCGTGAACGTCGTCGAAGCGATCACCACATCCGACATCCTGTATCAAGTGAACGAGACGCTGCCGATCGTGCGCGACATCCTGCGCGACGTGCAGAAGCTGACGCAGGGGCCGGTGCAGGACATCGCGCGCGACGTGCAGGGCAGCATCGTCAAGAACTCGGAAGCCATCACGCAGCTCATCAAGCACGTCGATGAGATCGCGGTCGACGTCAAAGGCATGACGGGCGGCCAGAGCCGCGAAGACATCTCGAAGGCCATCGCCAACGTGCGCGAGATCACCGAAG
>DAORCZ010001321.1:0-2290 GCA_035345735.1 Pseudomonadota bacterium
GCGGCTGTGCTTGCCACAAAACCCCGGCGATACGACCGATCCGCGCGGCGCGCTGAACCTGCCTGCCGAGCTGCCGCTGCCCCCGAGCGCGATGGCGACGTCCATGGGTCCTGAGGTGATCGTGCGCCTGGCGCAGCCCGTCGGAGCACGCGGCATCGACATCACGTTGCCGCTGCGCGCCGCCAACGCCGCCGACCCCAAGGCGCGACTTGCCCTGCAGCGCAAGCTGGTGGTTTTGGGACGCTTCGGCCAAGCCCCGCTGACTATCCTGCCCGTCGAGAACCTGACGCTCGGAACCCTGCCTGGCGCAAGCGGCCCGCAGCCCGTGGCGCGCTTTCACCTGCCTGGGCATGGCATCGCCCCGCTGGCCGCCCCAGGCGAGCTTGGCGACGTCGTACGGCTGATGCTGGCCGTGCCGACCTGGATCGATAGCCCCGCCGCAACGCAGCACTTCAGCTATCGCGCCATCGGCGGCGTGTCGATGGGCGGCATCGGTGCCTCGATGCAGTTCTTCCGTCGGACCGACTGGTTCGACTCGGTCGGCGTGATGGGGGCCGACCCCGGACCCGACCTGACCTACGCGCAGAACTTCATCCACGAATTCTTCTTCGGCGGCTTCTGCGCCGACGGCGATCCCGACTGCCCAACCAGCCGCGCACCGCTCGCCGGCCAGGGCGAGATCACCGGCACCTTTGACGCCATGCCCATCCAGCGCGGCGAGGGCATCGGCCTGACGCTGCGCCGCAGCCTGTACCTGCGCGCCAATCGCGACCTGGTGCGCGCTCTAGGGAACTGGGCGTACTACAATCCGGCCGATCCGTATTTACCCCCAGGCGTGCCAGCGAGCACCCTCGACAAGACACCCGAGCAGGCCTGCCAGACCCCGGTCGTCCTGCCTGGCCGCGATCGCGATCCGATGGCCAAGCCGTTTTACGACGGCCGCTTCAACCGCGACGGCAAGTTCGACGTCATCACCTTCTGCGACGGCGGCGAGCTAGACACCCAGCCCGGTGTCTACGACCCGAAAAAGACGCAGCGCGATCCGACGCAGATCCTGCTTGCCGTCGATGAAAACGGCAACGGCGTGCGCGACTTCGGCGAAGCGGTCCTGGTGCAGTCCAGCGAGCCCTTCCGCGACGTCGGCCTCGACGGCCTGCCCTCGACGATGGAGCCGGGCTACGACCCGGTGAAGAATCCCGACCCGGCCGGCGACGACTACCACTACCTGAAAAACCCCGGCGGCACCGAGGGCAACTTCCGCTACGACCGTGGCGAGCCCTACACCGACAGCGGACTTGACGGCATCGTCGGCGCCGGCTGCGAGATCGACACCGGCACCCCCGGCTGCTTCGACCACGGCGAGGGCAACGGCAAGTACGACCTATCGCCCGGCCTGGCCCGCTGGCTGCAGCACGATCCACACACCCTGATGACCCCCGATGCGCTGTCCCCGATGCGCGGCAAGTACGCCGGCAAGGCGATTTATTACGATGCCGGCATCCGCGACTTCTTCAACGCCCACGTCGCCACCAGTGCCCTGTTCGGCGAGCTTGCGAACCTCGGGCATCCCGTCCGGCTGTACGGCGGCTTCCCAGCGCTGTCCGGTCGCGCACCTTCCGACGAAGGGCGCTTCGATGCCGCCTCCGTTGCCTGGCGCGACACCAGCCCGTTTGTCTTTGTGCGCTACGGCAACCCCGAGGTCTCAGACGCCGAGGCCGCGATGACCGGCGATGGTCGCCACGCCGGTTCGGTGACGCAGGTCGTGCAGCGCGCCGTCAGCCTGTTTGGCTTCCTGCTATCGCGCTGGCCCGATGGCGACACCAGCCTGCAGTCGGCCGACGATCCGCGCCTGCTCCCCAAGCCGCAGAAGTTCACGCAGAAAAACGGCCGCAGCACGCCCTACAGCCTGATCCTGCCGCCCGGCTACTTCGACCCTCAGAACGCCGAGGTCCGCTACCCCGTCATCTACTTCGGCCACGGCTACGGCATGGCCCCCGAAGATCTCGGCAAGCAGATCGGCAGCCTGATCCACAGCTTCATGTCAAACCCCGATCCCGCCCGCCGCTTGGCCAAGGCCGTCCTCGTCTTCCTCGACGGCGTCTGCCGCCCCGGTGGCGATGTGCCGCGCGCCCCGCTGGACCCGATGGGCGACCGCTGCGAAGAGGGCGGCTTCTACACCGACCACACCTCCGGCTCGTATCAGGGCGAGCAGATGCTCATCGAGCTAGACACCCTGCTGCGCAGCCAGTACCGCCTCAAAGCCCCGGCCGACGTGCCGACGGCGCAGTAG
>DAORCZ010001322.1:0-2290 GCA_035345735.1 Pseudomonadota bacterium
TTGCGGCAGGCGCTCGACCAGCTCTTCGATGGACAGGGTGGGCGCCGGGTCGTTCAGCGCGGCCTCGGCCGGTGCCTCCTCCCCCGGGGCCATCGCAGCGGGCTCGGCGGCTGGGTCGGCTGGGTTGGCTGCGTCCGGGGGGGCGGCCGGGTCGGCCGGGTTGGCCCGGTCGGATAGACCCGCGGAAGAGGCCGGCACAGAGCCTGGGCTGGCGGGCGTTTCCGGGGCTGGGGAGGACTCACTACTAGGTGGGTTTGTCGTCGCAGCGCGGCGGCGCGGCATGGGGCGCAGCTTATGCACTTGTGCCCGCTAGAAACAAGGTTCTGACAGGGGGGCGGCTGTGATTAGAATGAGGGGGTGCTCGGTATCTTCTTCCTCTTGGTGTGGATCACCGTCATCGCGGCTCTGACCAGCCACGACCGCCACAGCCGAGCTCGTCTTCTCGCCGCGCCCGCCGATGAAGAGTTCAAGAACGCCCTCGGCTCGCAGGATCACGCCTACTTGGCGCGCTGTTACCGCCTGGCCCTGTCGCGCAGCCTGCCCTCACGCGACGAGCAGCTGATCCGCATCAACCTGTCCTGCGCCCTCAATGGCCTCGGCGAGCACCCGCAGGCGCTGGAGGAGCTCGACCGCGTGCAGCTTGATGAGCTCCAGCCGGCCGAGGTCGCGCTGTGGCTCAACAACCGCGCCTACACCCTGGCTTTTCTCGGACGCTCCTCCGATGCCCTCGACAACCTCAAGGACGCCACCGATCTTCTGACCGGCGAAGAGGGCGGCAGCCACGACCCCATGCTGCTGTCGTGCATCAGCGGCACGCGCGGCATCGCCCTGTTCCACAGCGGCGATTTCGACGCGGCCGAAGAGGCTCTGCTGTCGGCCCTGCGGCAAGAGGAAGAAGCCGTCACGCTGCGCTTTGATCCCGAGCTGCAGGTCGATGCCGCCCGCACGGCTGAGCGCTGGTACTGGCTCGGCGAGATCGCCCGCAGCCGCAGCCAGGCCAGCGAAGCCCGCCGTCGCTACGAGCGCGCCACCCACTACGCCGGCACCGAATACGCCACCCGTGCCAGCCGCCGCCTCAGCGCCCTCCTCGAAGCCGGTGCCACCCGCGCCCTGCTAACAGACGGAACGGCACCCGCCAAGGCTTCCTAGGTCGCTGGTCAGCGGCTAGCGGCCGGCGGGCTTGGGCCCTGAGCCGGGGCGTCGCTGCCCATGCAGTAGCGCAGCGCGGCGTGCAGCGTCGCTTTCGTCGTGATCTGCCCCAGGTCCACCCCCAGCCCGACCAGCGTCTGCGCCACCGTGGCCCGGATCCCCGAGATCAGGCCGTAGGCCCCCAGCAAGCGCAGCGACGACACCATGCGCACGATGTACTGCGCCGTCGCGGTGTCGACAACTTCGACCGCGGTCAGGTCCAGGATGGCGAAGCGCGCCCGTCGCTCGCCCACGGCATCCAGCAGGCGTTCGAGCATCAGCGAGGCCCGCTCGGGATCGAGCTGCCCGACGACCGGCACCACCAGCACGCCGCTCCACACCTCGATAATCGGCGTCGCCATGCTGCGGATGGCGCGATTCTGTTCTTCGATCTCATGCAGCCGCTGGGCCAGCGCCTGCCGGGTCCGCTCGCGCTCGGTGACGTTCGTCGAGACGCTCATCGCGCCGACGATCTGCCCGGCCTCGTCGCGCAGCGGCGTGAACCAGTTGTCCCAGCAGGTCTGCCCCAGATCCTGCATGTTCGACGACTCTTCACCGCGCAGGGCGGCCCGAATCCGCGCCAGGGCATCGTCGGCCCCGGCAAACGCATCAAACACGCTGGCTCCGGCGAGCTGATTCTCTGTCAGCCCCAGCGCCTTCACCCCGCCGCCGACGTGCAAAAGGATGCGCCCATCCGGGGCATAGACCGTAAGGATGATCGGGGCTCCGGCGACCACCTGCCGCAGCATCGGATCGTTGAGGTTGATGGACGGACTGACCGCCAAGGGCGACGGGGAGGCCGAAGATTCCATGGTCCAGGCTCCAGATTGGCAATAGGCGCGCTGAGTCCCTCCGCGCGCTAGGCCAGCATACTCCGGGTTCCGGCCTGCGGGCTACCCCTGATGACCTCCCCCCGACCACTACCTCACCCGGTCTGACACTCGCCTATCCCCCCTGAGGATCCAGAGTCCGCCCCATGTACCCCAAACCCCCACCGGCTGAAGATCCATTGCCCTCCCCCTGCATATCCAACCCTCACAGGGTGAGGATCCATTGCCCTCCCCCTGCATATCCAACCCTCACAGGGTGAAGATCCATTGCC
>DAORCZ010001323.1:0-2288 GCA_035345735.1 Pseudomonadota bacterium
CTACCCACTTGGGAGGGCCAGCTCCGGCCACCGATGAACCTGTGCCGCATCGACCCGGACCCGAATGCGCTCTTCGGGGCCGCGCCGCTCTGGCAAGAGAACTTCCCGCTGTGCATCCACGAGCGGGTAAAGCGCGTCGAAGGTCGGCCGCGGTGCCTGATTGGCGACGTCGATGCCACGCAACGAAACGCCCTGCCCGACCCCCTGATGCCGCTGTGCAGTCGCGCCTGCTGCGCTGCCTTTGCCGGGAGTAGCAGCGGATTCTGGTACGATCGAGAGGTCACTCGCGCCTGCGAGCCCGAAGCCGAGAGCTGCTACTGCATGGAGTCAGTGAACCAGGCTTGCCAGCCCCGCGGAGGTGATCTGTTCGCCACCTGGCATGTCCCGGGAGGCTTCCCACCGCAGGGCACAACCACCTCGGTTCACTGTGCCGTGGAATCGACGGAGTAACCGCGGCACGCCGTCTATCGCAACCGCGCCGGCGTCCTGAGCGTGCTCAGCGGCCTGGGCTTGGCCGGTCGCGACTCGCACATAACCAATCGCTGTACGCTCTCTCCGATCACCGCGGAATACCTGCGATCCGTTCCGCGCATTCCGCGCCGCCGGACGACTCTGCTTTGCCATGACCCTGCCCTCCGTTGTGCGTTCTGTGGGTGCATCCCAGAGGGGTTGAATTTGCTCATACGTCCCCCGCCACCGCGCCAGGTGCACTGCGGCTGGTGGCGACTTGCAGGAGGACGTTGGCTTGCGGGTTCGAGCTCATCAGGGAGCGGAAGTTCCAGCGGTTGCTGTTGCGCAGGGCGGCTTGGCGTACGGGATCGCTGCTGGTGGCGGTGGGGCTGTTGATCGAGCCGGAGGTGCAGGCCATGCAGACGATGGGGACGTTGAGGTCGTTATCGGGGCTGCTGTCGTAGGCCAGCATGTGCAGCGCGATGTCGTCTTCGCTGGAGTCGGTGATCAGGCCCTTGATGCCGCTTTCGCGGACGAGATCTTGGGCGCGTGGAACGGCCAGGCTGGGGTCGCTGGCCGAGTCGGCGAGCGCGATCTCGAAGCGGACCCCGCCGAAGCTCGACGAACCACGCAGGCCGCGGTTGCCGAGGTCGGCGGCGAGCTTGACGGCTTGGCTCCAGCTGGCGGTGGCGCGTGGGCCGGTGCGGTCGATGACGGCGCCGATGGCCAGGTTGGCGTCGAGAGAAGCCCCGCTGCTGCAGGCGATGGCAAGGCAGGCGGCTAGCGGCAGCGCGGCGGTGCGGATCGCACGTTCCTTCATCGAATCCCCCCGTGGTGCGAGGTGCGCGCGGTCATCAGAAGCTCTGCCGCAGCTCAATGAAGAAGCTGCGACCCAGGCGGGGGAGATCGATGCCACCCGCCCCGGGATCGGCCGAGGTCTGACCCAAGAGGTTTCGCGCGGAAAATAGGAGGCGGGTCTCGGACTCGCCGCCGAACAAGCGCACGTCGGTGCTGGACAAGGTCAGGTCCCAGACGGCATAGGTCGGCAGCTCATAATACTTGTCGTTATTTAGATAAATATTGCTCTGGGAAGCACCGCGCGGGCCAACAATGCGGACCTGGGTATTGCCATGCAGATAGATCTTGGGAAGGTGAACATCTGCGCCAATCGTTCCTAGACCGCGTGGGTAGAGTGACCCGGCGGTTTTGTCGAATCCCGTATCGTCAAATGGCGCATCGATGCTGGCGTTGCCATAGGCTGAAAACCAGCGATAACTAAACCGCAAGACCGATTCAAACCCGATACTCTGCTGCAGACCGGCGTTGGTGGCGACAAAGTCTAGGCCCTGACGGGTAAATTCGATCTTGTTTTGTATTGATTTATAATACGCTGCCAGCTCGACCGTTAGATAGCCAAATAGACGGCCAGACACCAGCGCTTCGACGCTGGACACCGTCTGCGGCACCAGCGGCGGCAGGCCGGCGACGGTCAGGTTGCCGATGACGTTGTTGGCGCTGCCGAAGCCGGGGTGGGCAAACAGCATGACTCCCGACGGTGTCTGGAAGGCCTGGCCGCCGAACAAGCGCGTCGTCCAGCGGCTGCTGATGCGATAGGCCGCGGCGAGTCGCCAGCTTACCTGCAGCGGAAAGTCGACCGGCCCAAAGGCGATCTTGTCCAACCGTAGATTGCCGGTGAAGTGCAGGTCGGGCAGCCGGCTAAAGGGGGTACTGGTGGCCTGCAGAAAGGCGCCTACGTCGTAATACCCCTGGTCGCGGCGATCCATGGGAGGAATCAGCTCGACCTCATCCCCGGGCTGCCGCTGTCCCTGCACTTGTTG
>DAORCZ010001324.1:0-2287 GCA_035345735.1 Pseudomonadota bacterium
GGGGACGAGTCCGCTCTCGATGACGCCTACAAGAGCAGTCGGCCCTTCAAGACCGGGGAGGCCCTGTGGACCGAGATGCTGGAGACCCTCGGCTTGTCCAAGTCCGCCGCGGTCCGGGCGCAGGGGATCTCTCGACTGGAGTGGGCCGCACAGCAGGGACTCTCGGAGCGGCTGATACTCGAGGACCGACTCTGCCTTCTGCATCAGCCCGAGTCGGTTCGCGAGCGCAGGATTTGCCAGGCCGTCCGGGATGGCGAGACATCCCGACTGGAGCAAGCGCTTGGGCAGCGCAGCCCGGATCTGTACGGGCTACACCACCGACGCTGCTTCCGGGTACGACCGGAGTCCCGCCGCGAGGAAGCCTTGTGCAGTGCGGCGGCCACCGTCATCAAAGAGCTAAGCCAGCGCGCATGGCAGCGCGATGAGCGGCAGGAGCGCAGGCTGCGAGTGGGACTCTCCGCGCTAACCGTGCTGCTCTCGGGTGTGCATCTGGGGCTCACGATCCAGTATCGCGACCACGTGGCTGGGCAGGTCCTTCAGACGATGAGCGGGATTGGGGCCTCTGTCCTTGTGGAACGCGACATCATGCGGCACTACAGGCTCAACGGGGCGGCCGATGCGCTGCTCTCTATCGTTGTGCTCCCGCCGATGATGGCCCTCGGTGCTGGGATGGGCTACGCCTCAAGCCTAAACCCCGCATCCCTGATCGTCTTCGCCTCCACCAACACCGTCTTGACGGCGGGCTCAGTCCTGGGACTCATGTGGACCAAACCCTAGGCTCCGGATAGGGAAAATGGCTCCGCGTCCGCGGGGGCCCCCGCCGTGCAGCCAGGCCACGCCAAGGGCACTCGCAGCCTAGTTTCCCCGCCCGCTTAGCCGCGCGCGTACCACGCCTTGACGCGAGCGTCGTCGCGAACGGCGTCGTGAATGCGCAGCAGCTTGGGATACGCATCCCAGACCGTAGTCGGGATGTGATCGAGGACACCGCTGCGCAGCCACTTCGTGACGACGTAGATCTTGAGGTCCACGACCTGCGGACTCGCCCCACCGAAGAACGGCCCATCGCCAATCAGGCGCTCGACATTGGCCGCCCACTGCGGCAAGTACTCACTGGCCAGCGCCTCGCGCAGCTGGCGTTTCTCGTCGGGATCCTTGGTAACCATACTGGGCCGAATCGCCCCGCGCAGCTCTTCTACGTAGGCCATGATCGCCTCGTGCTGGGCGGCGACGAAGTCGTCCTTGGGATGCAGGCCGTGGCGACGCCCGATCAGAACCAGGATGGCGTTGGTCTGCGCCAGCGGCGGGTGGCCCGGGACGTGGAACACCGGCATCGATCCGAACGGCGTGCTGCTCTTTATCGGCGGCCAGTCGGCGAACTTGATGCGCTCGTCTTCGAAGTCCACGCCGGCCAGCACCAGGGCTAGACGGCACTCTTCCCCGCGGCTCACCGGGGCATCGAAATAGGTCAGCTTGGGCTTGTTCATCCGCGCATGATGCCGACTTGCGACGCCGCTGGCAGCACTTTTGTTGCGGCGCGCCGGCCGATGCAACGGCGGACCAGATGGGCGTGTCTAGTGCGTCGTCAGCTCGCGCAGCAGCGACAGCGTCAGCTCCTGATCCCCGCGATCGACGTAGATGTAGATGTCGGTCAGGCTGGTGATCATCTCCAGGATGTTGATGCGGCGACGCGCCAACACCGAGGTGATCTCGGCGAGGATGCCGGGCGTCTGCAGGAACTCGGGCGAGCGCAGGCGGACCTCTGCGACGCCGGGGCGCAGCGTGACGTTGACCAAGCCCATCTCGCGCTGCGAGCCAGTCATCAGGCTGTGCAGCAGGCGATAGGCCGCTTCGCCATCGCGCTCGGCGAGATACAGGCAGACGAAGGTGTCGTTGGTCGTGCTGGCGGTAATCGCGATGCCCGCCCGACCAAGCTGCGACGCCAGCTCCCCGAGGACCCCCGTGCGACTGGCCAGATCCTTGCCGACCAAGGTCAGCATCGACTGCGGCTCCGAGCGCGCGCTCAGGCTCGGCTCGCTGACTCCCAGCACCGAGGTCCCGCTCTGCGCCAGCGCCTCCTGCCGACGGAAATCGACGACGCGCACGCGGCAGCTCTCGGGCTTGTAGCGCAGCGCTCGCGGATGCACGACACGCGCCCCGCGCGAGGCCATGGTCTCTAGATCCTCGACCGTCATTTCTTCAATGAGGCGCGGGTTTTCCGCCAGCCGCGGATCCGCCGAGAGGATGCCTTCGACATCGGTGATGATCGTCACCTCTTCGGCATCGAGGA
>DAORCZ010001325.1:0-2284 GCA_035345735.1 Pseudomonadota bacterium
TTGCCGACCCCAGCAATCGCGACCCGCGCTATCTGCGGACCCGCCTGCGCTTCGAGGTGCTGCCGCAGCTACGCGGCCTCGCGCCGCACCTCGACCAGCACCTGTTCGAGCTTTCTGATCAGCTGCGCGCCGACGCTGACTGCCTTGACGAGCTGGCGCAGCAGGCCGTGGCCCGCTTGCTCGCCCTGCCCCCAAACTCGATGGATCCCGGCCCAGCGGCGGTGCTTGTACTGCCCGTCCGCGAGCTGATGCAGCTACCGCAAGCGATCCTGACTCGGGTGCTGCGACAGCTGGTCGGCACCGGACTCAGCGCACGGAACCTGGCCGCACTGCGCGGGCTCTGCGCCAGTACAGCCGGACGAAAATGGCTGGACCTGCCTGGCTGCGGACGGGTGGAGCGCTGCCGCGATCGCCTCCTCATCCCCCGGGTTTTGCCTGCGCCCATGGCCACTTCCAGCCCCCTGTCCCAAGCGGCCGACCCCTGCCAATTCACACAAATCCTCGACGGCTGGGAGGGCAATGCTTAGGTTGACTGTCACCCTCGCTGTGCAATAATGGCAAGACTTCGCACCGGGGTGTTGATACGGCGTAGTAACGAACGGTGAACCGGCGCGAGCCCCTCAAGCAGCGAGCTCTGCCGACGGTAGGCTGCGAAGTCTCCCCCTTCTAGTTCTAGTTCCAAGAGGTGTGTGTTGCGTCAGACGCAGAAGACAGTCCTGGTCTGGGTGATGATGGCATTGGCCTTCGTCGTCGCCTACGAGCTGATTTTGGGCGCCCGTAGTCAGAGTGATAAGCGCCCGAGCTTTAGCGACTTCATGCAGGCCATCGAGAAGTCGCCCGCGCAGATCGAAAACGTCCGCATCGACGGACAGGAATACATCGTTAGCTACAAGAAGCAGCCCCCCGACGACAAGGTCAAGCTCGTCGGACCGTCTGAGCTATCACAGGGCCACGTCCTGTCCGCGCTCGACAAGGCGGGCATCCACTACGAGATCGAAAAGCGCGATGACAGCGGCTGGCTAACGCTGCTCTTGGGAAGTCTGCTCCCGATGGTGGTCATCGTCTTTTTGTTCTACGTCATCATGCGGCAGATCCAGGCGGGCGGCGGCAAGGCCATGAGCTTTGGCAAAGCCAAGGCCAAGCTGCTGTCCGACAGCCAAAACAAGGTCACGTTTACCGACGTCGCGGGTGTCGAAGAAGCCAAGGACGAGCTCGAAGAGATCGTCGCCTTCCTCAAGGACCCCAAGAAGTTCACGCGCCTCGGTGGTCGTATTCCCAAGGGCGTGCTGATGATGGGCCCCCCGGGTACCGGCAAGACGCTCCTGGCCCGCGCGATTGCCGGGGAAGCCGGCGTGCCGTTCTTCAGCATCTCGGGCAGTGATTTTGTCGAGATGTTCGTCGGTGTCGGCGCCAGCCGCGTGCGCGACCTGTTCGAGCAGGGCAAGCGCCACGCCCCATGCATCATCTTCATCGATGAGATCGATGCGGTGGGTCGCCATCGCGGCGCTGGCCTGGGTGGCGGCCATGATGAGCGCGAGCAGACCCTAAATCAGCTCCTCGTCGAGATGGACGGCTTTGAGTCGAACGACGGCGTCATCATGATTGCCGCCACCAACCGCCCGGACGTGCTCGATCCGGCACTGCTGCGGCCGGGCCGCTTTGACCGCCGCATCGTCGTGCCGCGTCCCGACGTCAAGGGCCGCGAGGGCATCCTACGTGTACACGCTCGCCGAGTGCCGATCGGTCCCGATGTCGACTTGGCTGTGGTGTCGCGCGGCACGCCCGGTTTTTCCGGCGCCGATCTGGAGTCGCTAGTCAACGAAGCGGCCCTGCTCGCTGCTCGTCGCGATAAGAACATGGTCGAGATGCGTGACTTCGAAGAGGCCAAGGACAAGGTCCTGATGGGTCCCGAGCGCAAGTCGATGGTGATCTCGGAAAAAGAGAAGCGCATCACCGCCTATCACGAAGCCGGCCACACCCTGGTTGCGCGACTGATTCCAAACGCTGATCCCGTGCACCGCGTGACCATCATCCCGCGCGGACCGACGCTGGGCGTGACGCAGCAGCTCCCCGTCGAGGATCGCCTCAATGCCACAAAAGACTGGGCCGAGGGCACGATATGCGTCCTTATGGGCGGTCGCGTCGCTGAAGAGCTGATCTTCGGCCACCTGACGACCGGTGCTGGCAACGACATCGACCGCGCAACCGACCTCGCGCGCAAGATGGTGTGCAGCTGGGGCATGAGCGAGAAGCTAGGGCCGCTCACCTTCGGCCGGCGCGAGGA
>DAORCZ010001326.1:0-2283 GCA_035345735.1 Pseudomonadota bacterium
TTTCAGTGAAAACTACTCCCCTAAGTGGGTCAATTCTGGATGAACGTCAACAGCCTGGCGAGCGTCGCACCGCCAAGCCTCGTGTTTACACCCCCGACGACGCCTCTCTGCGCTCTGTTTTCTCGGTCGGTCACGCGAGCGTTCTCGAGGCTACTTCCTTTGCTGGCAGGGGGTTGGAGGTAGTCGGTTGTAGTTGGCAACTCCTGAAGCGGTGGCGACCGATTTATAGAGTGCGTCCGCCAGTCCTTGAACGCTGGGCAGTTCACTGCCCAGCGGCGTCATGCAGACAAGCAGTCTCCTGAAGGCCCAGGCATCGGACAGCGCGACGATTCGGGTGCCTGCTCTGCAGTAACGCGCCGCGGCCTTGTCTGGCATGACCGCGGCACCAACACCCGTGGCAACAACCTGTGCGATAGCGTCAAACCCACCCAAGCGCACTCTGTGGCGCGGGATGCGGCCACTGCGACTGGCCTGTGTCGCCAAGAAGCGGCCTAGCCCGCTGTCTCGGGCCAACCCCACGAGCGGGTGCTCCAGTAGCTCGCCAAATGCGATCGAGCGCCGCCGGCCGATAGCCCAGCGACTTGGCAGCAGTACCACCAAACGATCGTCGAGCCACTGCCTCACCAGCAGGCCGGAGGTGTCGACGTAATTCGCGACAATGCCGATGTCAGCGGTCCCTCGACGCAACGCGTCGATCACCGCCTCGCTGGGCAGTTCCTGGACGTCTACATCTAGATCCGGGTTCGTGATAAGGAAGTGCCCGATTGTGCGCGGCAAGGCCTCCGACATCGCGGCAGTGTTACATAGCAGCCGAACGGTGCCGCGCAACCCGTGCCCGAAGCTCGCCATTTCGACGTGGAGTGACTCGAGTTCTGCGAGCACACGATTCGCGTGGCGTGCCAGCGCGCGCCCGGCATCGGTCGGGGCTGCACCAGTCTTCGATCGATCCAGCAAGCGAGTACCAGAAGCGTCCTCCAATGTCTTGATTCGCGCGCTCGCCGCGGCGAGTGAGAGGTTTACAGCGGACGCAGCGGCGGTGATCGTGCCGTGTTCAATGACGGCAGCGAAGAGGTGCAGATCGAAAGGGTCGATGCGGTAGTCGACGGTGCGGCGCGCCTTGTTGGTCATGGGGTCATTGCCTTTATCCTGCGGAATTGCCGAAGGATACGTGCAGGGCAATCAGATGGACAGTAGGTCTGTTCAGGCAACATCATCCGGATATGGACAAGTTGCAGCTTCTGATGGTGACGTTGGTGTTCTTTCTCGCAGGTGCGGTGAAGGGCGTCACCGGCATGGGTCTTCCGACAGTGGCGATGAGCTTGCTGGGTCTATGGATGGCTCCGGTTCAAGCGGCAGCACTGCTCGTGGTCCCCTCGCTTGCCACCAACGTTGCGCAGTGTCGCGGGCCGCACCTGTTGCCGCTCGCTGCACGCCTGTGGCCTGGCTGGGTTGCTATCGCGGTCGTGACGGTTATCGCTCCCGGGTTTGGGGGCCTGGCATCGGTTGAGTCGGCGAGGGCCTGGCTGGGTGTAGTGCTCATCGCCTACGGGGTATGGGGACTGTGGCGCCCCGTATTGCCAGACTTGGCGGCACGTGGCAGGTGGCTCAGCGCGATTGCAGGAGCGATGACCGGAGTGGTCACGGCTCTCACCGCCGTCTTCGTTCTGCCGTGGGTTCCCTATCTACAGTCAATTCGTCTGGGCAAGGAAGAGATGGTGCAAGCCCTGGGACTATCGTTCACCGTCGCCACGCTGGCCCTCGCGGTTCGAGTACAGACTGCGACACCGCTATGGTGGTGGTCAGCGTCGACCGCGCTCGCCGTATGCGTAGCACTGGCCGGCGCCTTCTCAGGACTGAAACTTGGAGCGGCGCTGAGGAGCCGTCTCGCCGGGCCTGCGTTCCAGAAGGCCCTGTTCGTCGTCTTCATCGCGCTAGGCTCTGCCAACCTCACACGCGCTGGCTGAGGCACATTGCAGCCCGCTGTACAGTTACCGCGAATCTGGTGATGGTAGGTAAGTCAGGCCGCGATGACTCAGGGAAACAGAAGCCTCGACCGCTCGCAACCAAACGACGGTGCAAACGACGCACCAAACGATGGGGTCGCCAAACGACGGGGTCTTGCCTTTTGCCTCCCAAGCACCGACGCGCAGGGTGGATCGGCGCAGGGGGTCCGCCGCCCCGCAATCCGAAGCACCACCCCGCCACTACCCGCATGGCATGGCGATCCCGGGGCAGGGTGCCGTGCGAGGTCCATTCCATGCGCGTCCCGGGGCGACATGCCCG
>DAORCZ010001327.1:0-2267 GCA_035345735.1 Pseudomonadota bacterium
CACGGCTTGGTGGCCGCCCTCTGTCGCTTGCTCGCGCAGCGGGGCGAAGAGGGCAGTCAAGCCGCCGGCCTGGCCGATCCCTACGCCGATCCCGTCCTGCAGCACGAGGCCGAGGCCCTGCACGCCCGTGTCGCCGCAGCCTTGCAGGAGCTGGCGGGTCTGCGCTCCTACCTGACGGAAAAGAGCGCTGAGCGCCTGACCACCGGGTTAGCCCAGGGACCGGCTCTGCTGGCCGCGCTGTCGTCGCTGTCCAGCATGGGTGACACCGATAGCGTCTTCGAGCGCCTGCGTGCCGAGCTTCGCTATGTGCGAGCCAGCGATGGTGCGGTCAGCGAGTCGCTGCGAAGCGCGCGCGAGTCTCTGCGCCTGGCTGCCGAGGACGCCGAGAGCCTTGCCGTGTCGGTACAGGCCGCGCCCTGGGCGGCGACGCTGCAGACCCTGCTCGATCGCGCCTCCGGCCTGTACGAGGCGGCGAAGCGGGCGAGTGCGGCGCTCGACTTTTCGGACCTTTTGCGCCGCAGCCGCGATCTGCTGCGCGATGACCCCGCCGTCCGCCGGCGCGAGGCCAATCGCTACGCCGTGCTGCTGGTCGATGAGTTTCAGGACACGAGCCCCCTGCAGGCCGAGATCCTGCGCCTTTTGATCAGCCCCGACGAAACCCCAGCTTCTGACCGACCGGCGCGGCCGCTTTATATCGTCGGTGATCGCAAACAGTCGATCTATGGCTTCCGCGGTGCCGATGTCGCGGCCTACGAACAGGTCTGTCAGGCGCTGATCGCCACCGGGGCAGACGAAGAGACGCTCAGCCGATCGCACCGTTCGCGGCCTGAGCTGATCGCGGCGACCAATGCCTTGTTTGCCCAGGTGTTTGCCGCGCCGCCCGCGCCCGCCGATCCCGCAACGGCCGCGCTTTTGGCTGCGGTAGGGCCGGTGCGCTGGGATCCGCACCGCGACGAGCTGAGGAGCACGCGCGAGCCCTCTGCAGCCGGCGGTCCGCTCGTTGAGATCCTGCAGCCTGCCGAGGAGGATGGTGGCAGCGAGACACTCGATGCCATGGGGCGCGAGGCCCTGCTCGTCAGTTCTCGCCTGGCTGAGCTGCTCGCTGCCGGTACCCGCCCGCGCGAGGTCGTGGTGCTGCTGCGACGCTTCACCCACCTTCTGCGCTACACCGCGGCGCTGACCCAGGCCGGCGTGCCGTTTTACGTCGTGCGCGGCCGCGGCTTCTTCGCCGCGCAGGAGGTGCTGGATCTGGCGGCATTTGTGTCGCTGCTCGACGATCCGCAGGATCGGCTGGCGCTCATCGCGGTGCTGCGTTCGCCGCTGTGTGGCCTTAGCGACGATGCCCTGGCGCGGCTTCAGCTCGCGGGACTTCTGCACCTGCCAGCACTGGTGCGCGCCTATCGTCACGGCCCGCCCCCCGACCTCCCCGCCGACGAGGCGAGCCGGTTGGGGGCCTGGGTCGCTCTGACGAACGGGCTGGCGCAAGAGGCGTCGCGGGTCGGGCCGCACGCGTGTCTGCAGTCGCTGCTCGATGCCACCGACTACCTGGCCCTGCTAAGTGCCGAGAGCGGTCGGCTAGGGGCCAGCCTGGCTGCGCAGCGCACCGCAAACGTCGAGCGTCTGCTGGAACGAGCACTTGCCCACGAGGCGCGCGGCGGGTCGTTTGCCAGCTTCGCGCGTGCCTTGCGAAGGGATGCGGACCCACGGGTCAGTGGTGGCTATGGCGACGGGGATGACCCGCTGGCCGCCACCGCCGGCGAGGCCGACGATGTTGTACGTATCATGACTATCCACCAGAGCAAGGGTCTGGAGTTTCCCGTGGTTTTCGTCGCGGGCTGCTCCAGCCCCGAGCGCGTTGAGAGCCCCGCCATTGCCTACGATCGCGCCGTCGGGCTGGGGCTACGCCTATGGCAGGCCAAGGCCAGTAGCAGCGGTGGCCCACCCGAAGTGCGGCGGGTACCCACGCTGCCCGCCCGCCGTGTGCACAGCGTGGCGCGGGCCCGCAGCCTGGCCGAGTCCGCTCGCCTGTTCTACGTCGCCGCGACGCGGGCCAGCGAGCGCCTGATTATCGTCGGCGAGAGCGCCCGCGGCCCGGCCCCGAGTGGGACCTGGAAGGCCCAGATCGAGGCGTTGCGGGTCGCGCAGTCGGCACAGCCGGGCCTGCCCCTGCTGATTGAACAGCGCGTCGTGTCACGGCCGCCCCCGCCGCCTGTGACCCCGGCCCGCTTTGACCTGGATGGAGACTCGCCGGTCTTCGCCCGCCAGGC
>DAORCZ010001328.1:0-2265 GCA_035345735.1 Pseudomonadota bacterium
TGGCGAGCTGGACGCTGGATCAGGCGCTCGACCCGATCGCCCGTGACGGCAGGCCAGTGGCGGCACGCTGCGGGGTGATTTCGACCTCCGGCGTGAACTCCCGAACCACGCTGCTCGTGGCGCGGTTTCGATATCACCTGCGCATTGGCGCCGCCGACGGCGAAACCCTGCTGGCCGAGGAGATCGTGGCATTGGCCTGCACCGGCACCGCCGAAGCGCCCACCTGGCTCGCCCCCGATGTCGGCGAACAGCTTCTCGCGGCCCGCCCGGAGCGCAATCTCGTGGCCACCGCCATCGACCAGCAGCTCGCGCTGCTGCTCCCCGTGTTGCCAAAGCTGCAGATCGCCCTGGAGGCGGTGGCCTCCGAGCGCGCGTCGCTGCAGCTGGCAGCCCACGAGCGCGTCCGTGAGGCCGCGCGAGCGAAAGGGCGGGTTTCGATCGCCCCCGTGCTGCCGGTGGACATCCTCGGCGCTTACGTCCTCTTGCCAAAGCTCGGGTGAGATCCTCGTGATGCCGCTCAATTCGAACGAAATCGAGGCAGTCGAGACGAATCTGTACCCGCGCGCGCGACAACTCGTCCGCGAAGTCCCGACTTTCCCGTGGCACCGCGACCAGGCTGGGCTTGTGACGGCGGGCCGACGTGAATCGTCTCAGGCCCTCGCGCTCGATCTGTTCGTCACCATCGATTCGCTTGGATCCCGCGATGCGATCCTCAATGCTTGGATGACCGCGCTTTCGCTTCAGTCCGCTGCTCATTGGTCCATCGAGCCGGAGGTGTGCTTGTATCGGGCGCTGCTCGGTGAACCGAGGCCCTCACAGATCGATGTTCGAGCACAGAGCGCCGCATCCATCGTGCTTTTCGAGTGCAAGTTCACCGAACCGGATGGCGGTGGATGTAGCCAGCCACGAACCATCACGTCTGGGCGGCACGCTGGGATGGCGCAATGCAGCGGTGCCTACGTCGAACAGGTCAATCCGGTCAATGGTGTTTCGGCCCGTTGTGCTCTCTCGGGCAAGGGGATTCGCTATTGGGAGTTCGTGCCGGAAGTTCTGGCATTCGATCCGACGAGTGATTACCGCCCCTGTCCATTCGCCAGCGGGTGGTATCAATGGATGCGCAACCTCGTGGCCGCGCGAGCCCTGAGCAAGGAATCGGGGCTGCCGGCGGCCTTTATCGTCGTCTATGCCGACGGACCGTTCCCGATGGCCGGGAAGGTCAGGTCCGAGGAATGGCAGCGGCTGATTGAAAGCACGGCAGGCCGCGCAGTCCCGTTACGGGCCGCGTCCTACCAGCAGCTCCTGGCATGTGCAATGACCGCGGCCGCGCCAGACGAGCGTCCGATCCTTCGGGACCTGACCGCCTGGATCGAGCGCAAGTTGGCAGATTCGGCCGCAGTGCAGGTGCTGTAGCCGTGGCCCGCCGCAATCAGGAATTCCAGACCATCCGCTCCGAGGGCGGCCTGCTGCCGTCGGACGTGCTGCGGCGGGTCATCGATCCGCGCGGCAGTCTGAAGGGCACCAGACCTGAGGACTACGGCCTACCGCAAGGTGAGCGGCTGAACGAGGTGATCACGCAGTCGTGGAACCGGCTTCGCCGCCACTGGAGCGAGTTCCGCGCCGCCGCGGGCAAGCTGCCGGAGGGAGAAGCAGGCACCGGCCTCACCAACGACAAGTGGAGCCTGCCGCTGCTGCGCGAGCTCGGCTTCGGGCTGCTGCCCACCAGCGCCAGTCCCGAGATCGCGGGCCGCACCTACGCCATCAGCCGCTTCTTCGGCTCGGTGCCGATCCACCTGGTCGGCTGCGGCCTGAGCCTCGATCGCCGCGCCGCGGGGGTGCGGGGCGCCGCCGGCGGCAATCCGCACGGCCTGGTGCAGGAAGTTCTCAACCGCAGCCCGGACCACCTGTGGGGCATCGTCGGCAACGGTCTGCGGTGGCGCATCCTGCGCGACAACCAGGCGCTGTCCCGCCAGTCGTTCCTCGAGTTCGACCTCGAAGCGATGTTCAGCGCCGAGGCGTACTCGGACTTTGTGCTGTTGTGGCTGGTCGCCCACGCCACCCGCTTCGCGCCGCGGGACGGCAACCGCATCGAGACATGTTGGCTCGAGGAGTGGACCAAGGAGGCGCAGGAGCAGGGCACGCGCGCGCTCAAGGACCTGCGCGGCAGCGTCGAGCGCTCGCTTCAGGTGCTGGGCGAGGGGTTCACCAGCCATCCGAAGAACACGGCCCTGCGCGAGGCCCTGCGGTCCGGAACGCTCCCGCTCGCGG
>DAORCZ010001329.1:0-2261 GCA_035345735.1 Pseudomonadota bacterium
GACGGTCGGCTGGGGGTGTCGCAGACCTACGTGAAGAAGTACAAGGGCGCGGTCGGGGCGATGAGCAGCAAGAACACACCGACGGGCGGCAAGTACTGCAGCGGGACGCTGATCGGCAATGATCTGTTCCTGACGGCCAGTCACTGCGTGTCTTCTTCGACGGTGGGGCACTACGTGGTGTTTGGTTACGAGCGCAAGGCGGGCAGCACGACGGTGGGCCCGCAGGAGTTCTTCAAGATCAAAGCAGTCGTCGAAGAAGGCGCGAAAAAAGGCATCGACTACGCCATCGTGCGGCTGGAGCGCAGCGCCGGTGGCACCTACGGCGTGACCAAGATGCGGCCGCAGGATCCCAAGAACAGCGCGGTCCTGGCCATCATCCAGCACCCCAGCGGCGAGCCCAAGCAGATCGAAGCCGGCAAGCTGCAGGGACTGTCGGGCAACTATCTGCGCTACGCCGATATCGACACGCTGCCTGGCTCATCGGGGTCGGGCGTGCTGGATGCCGAGGGCTACCTGGTCGGCGTGCACACCAACGGCGGCTGCACCAGCGGCACGAGCGGTGCCAACAGCGGCGTGCGGCTGTCGCAAGCGGCCAAGGTGTCGTCGATCATTCGCTAGCGACGCGACGGGGAGAGGCCGCGACCCAGCGACCGGCGTACTCTGGATCGATGATCGCAAAGTGGGGTGCGTGGCTGGGGGGAGCCGGGCTACTGGGGCTGGTCGGCGGCTGTGGGGGGGCAGAGCTTGGCGAGGCGATCCTGGATGCGCGGCGCGATCTGCGGGGGGCGCTGCCGGTGTTCCCAGGGGCGGAGGGCTTTGGCTCGACGACGCCGGCCGGCCGCGGTGGGCAGGTGCTGCGGGTGACGAGCCTGGCCGAACGCGGACCGGGGACGCTGCGCGAGGCGCTGAGCACGCCGGGACCGCGCACCGTGCTGTTCGAGATCGGCGGGGTTATCCAAAGTCGCGAGGTGATGGTCATCGGCGAGCCCTTCGTCACAGTCGCGGGGCAGAGCGCGCCAGCCCCCGGCATCACCCTCGCTGGCGCGGGCTTGGTCATCGCCACGCACGATGTGCTGCTGCAGCACTTGCGCGTCCGGGCTGGCGACGATCCCGATGGGCCCGACCCCGGCGGGCGCGACAGCCTGAGCATCGATGGCGGGCCGGGCGGGCAGAACGGGGTGCACGACGTGGTCGTCGATCACTGCTCGTTCACCTGGGCGATTGACGAAGGCGCCAGCACCTGGAACCCGGTGCGCGATGTCACCTTTTCAAGCTCGCTCATCGCCGAGAATCTGTCGCACTCGCTGCATCCCAAGGGCGAGCACTCCAAGGGTCTGCTGCTGGGCGATCACGGGCAGCGCATCAGCGTGCTTTTCAACCTGCTGGCGCACAATCGCCTGCGCAACCCGATCGTAAAGGGCGACGTCAGCGCGCTTTTGGCCAACAACGTGATCTACAACCCGGGGGCCGAGGCGATTCACCTCGACGATCCGGAGCACTCGGGACCGAGCCTGGCCAGCCTGCTCGGCAATGTGCTGATCGCTGGGCCCGATACCAATGCGACCGTGCCGCTGTGCGATGTGCTGTGGGATGTGCCGGCCACGACCGAGGTCGGCCTGTACGACAACCTGCTGGGTCGTCAGCCGCTGTCGCGGGCGCTGTTTAATCCGGGGGTGCTGCGGCCGCTCTCTGAGCCGACGGCGGGCCGGGTGTGGGTGCAGCCGCTGTCGCTGCGACCAGCGGCTGAGGTGCTGGCTTTTGTGCTGCCGCGCGTCGGTGCGACTCCGGCGGTGCGCGATGCCGTCGATGCCCGCATCGTTGAATCGGTGCGGACGCACGGCGGCGCGATCATCGACAGCCCGGCCGAGGTTGGGGGACTGCCCAACTTGCTGACCCCGACTCGTTCCCTGCAGCTCCCTGCCGATCCGGCGGGCGACGACGATGGCGACGGTTATACCAACCTGGAGGAATGGCTGCACGGGCTCGCCGCGGCGGTGGAAGGGGCGCGCTAGGTCTTGACCTTGATCGTGGTCAAAAAGGCCAACGCAGCGGTCAGCACAAGGAAGCGAAGGGTGATGGGCGTGTCGCTTTTTTCTGGGGCATCGCGGCGGAAACAGACCGTGAGCGCGATCAGCGTGATCAGGGCCAAAAGACCCTCGCTGGTCAGGGCCCAGGCCGTCGCGAAGCCGGCGGTCACCAGGAAGCGATGCGAGCGCGAGAGCGCGGTGAAGCCACGCCCGCCGTCGAGCTGCCAGATCGGC
>DAORCZ010001330.1:0-2258 GCA_035345735.1 Pseudomonadota bacterium
GGGCAGCCTGGGCTGGTGCCGCGTGATCATCGGGGCTCTCGTCGGTGCGATGAGCAGCCAGAACATGCCCCGCAGCTTTGAGCTGATCGCGCAGACCCTTTCGACTGAGCCCCATGAGGATGCGCGCGCGACCTATAGCGAGGTGCTCACCATCATCATCATCGCGACCATCGCTTCCCTTCCCGGGTCCTTCTTGCAGACGCTCCTCGCCAAGCTGGCAGCCAACACGGCGCGGGCCGAAGTCCACAATCCGCTGGTGCGGCGCTACTTACACTCCGCGCGGTCCTTCCTGGCGATGATGCGCGAGCCCCGTCCGTGGACGTGCATCCAGGAATCGCTGCGGACCAGCGCGATGTGCCGCCAGGCCGGCGACCCGCTGATCGACGTTCCGGCGCGGATCATCGGATCGGAGTGGGGATGGTTCGAAGTCGGAGACTTCGAAGGCGTCGAGCAGCGGCTGCGCGCGCATGGGGCAGAGATCGCGAGCTGTCAGTCGATCGTCAACGTCGTCCACTTTCGGCATCTACTCGCGCGAGTCCTTTGTGAACGCCCCGACGAGGGGAGCTGGACGGAGGCAGAAGCGTTGATCCTGTCGATCCGCCAGACCGAAGGGGGGCATTCTCTATATCCGGTCCTGGCCCGAAATGTCCTGGCGCGGATCGCATTTTTGCGCGGGCAGTTCGAAGAAGCGGAGACCCTCTCGCGAACTCTCATGCAGGGCTTTCCCGCTGATGCGGTCTGGCTGATGAACGCGGCATCGATACAGATGCGCGCCCTGCTCGCGCTGGGGCGCCCCGCCGAAGCTACGCAGGTGGCAGAGCTTGTCCTGGGAAGCTTTCCCCTGCTTGGTGGCTCGGGCGTCACGGAAGTCGAGGTCCGACTCGCCGCCAGCGAAGCCTTTCATCACGCCGGCGATACCGAGCGCGCACGCATGGAGCTTGGCGAGACCCTGCGCCAGATTCAGCTTCGCGCCGACGACATCAGCGACCCGTTTTGGAAAAACAGCTACCTCACCCGCAACCCCTCCTGCGTTCGCGCGCAGGCCCTGGCCCAGGAATGGGGGCTCGGCGTGGGAAACCTCTTCCAACCTGCGGCGGGCTCGATCTAACCGCGGGTCCGCGCGGCGCTCCGTCGTGGAGTTTTTGACAGTCTGATCCCTGCGCGAGACCATCGGCGCCGATGCTGTCTGGGCGCAAAGAAGCCGGAATGCGAACCCCTGCACGGGGAGCGTGGGGGCTGCTGGTCATCTGTCTGTGCGCGATTGGCATCGGCTTGTTTTTCGCCCGGCCTCGCTCGCCGACGTCCCCCAGCCCGCCGGCTCCCCCGATGCGAGCCTTCTATTTTTGGAAGACGCAGTGGCTTGCGACCTCGGCGCCGGCCCAGACCCTGCGCGATCTCGGCATCGCGCGCCTGTACCTGCGCCTGTTCGATGTCGACTGGGATCCCAGCCTGCAGACCGCGCAGCCCGTCGCCCCGCTCAGCTTTTCGGCGCCTCTGCCGGCGGGGCTCGACATCGTGCCGGTGGTGTTCATCACCAATCAGGTGTTCCTGCACGAAAGCCCGGCGGGTGTGAACGGACTGGCCAGCCGCGTGCTGCGCAAGATCGACGCGATGTTGGCGGCGCAGGGCATCGCCGCGGCCGAGGTTCAGCTGGACTGCGACTGGTCGTCTGGCACGCGCGCTCGCTACTTCACGTTTCTCGCCCAGTTGCGCACGGCTCTGGCGGCTCGGGGGCAGCGGCTGTCGGCGACGCTGCGTTTACACCAGATCAAGTACGCCGCCCGCACCGGGGTTCCCCCCGTCGATCGCGGCATGCTGATGTTCTACAACTTCGGCCCCCTGTCGGCCGACGGCCCGCCGGGCTCGATCTACAACACCGCAGATGCGCGGCGCTATGCGGCGTACATCGCCGGCTATGCCCTGCCGCTCGATCTCTCGCTGCCGCTGTTTTCCTGGGCGGTGCATGGGCGCGAGGGCAACGTGGTCGGCGTGATCGAAAAGCTAGAAGCCACCGACATCGAACAGGTCGGGGCCTTCCGCCGCTTAGCCAACGGGCACTATCGCGCCGAGCGCGGCGTGTTCCTGCGCAGCCACTACTTCATCGAAGGCGACGAGCTACGCATCGAACAGACGACGTCTCACACCACGCTGCAGGCCGCTCTCACCGCGGTCCGCGGCGCCGATGGCAAGAAGCCGTTTGGCACCATCGCACTGTTTGACCTGGACCCAAGGAACCTGCGCCACCATGCCACGTCCGA
>DAORCZ010001331.1:0-2255 GCA_035345735.1 Pseudomonadota bacterium
GATGCCAGGGACAGACCACGTAGTCGCCTTCCATGCTGCCCTGCCCCAGCGGGCCGCCGGCGTGATTGCACGCACCGTGGATGGCGCCGAAGACCCCGTCTTTGTACGACAGCGCCATCCGCGTATTGCCGACGGTGATCTGCTGCAGCGGACGCTGGCTGAGCTCTTCGACCGAGCCGACGTCCATCCACTCTTCTTTGGCTTTCTGCGTCATGCAATGTCTCCTCCGTGCCGTCCGCGGGCCGAGCCGTCTCGGCGCTGCGACGGAATCGACATGATGCGCTTAGGACGGCAAGAAACCTAGCCAGTGGCTTCCCGATTCGGCAGGGACGGTGCGGGGATAGCCGGGGCTGGGCTCGCGCGAGGTGGGCTCGTAGCGCAGCACCTGATCCCCCGAACGGAAGTAGTAGGCGCCGTCGCTGCCGACTACCGCCCCATCGATCTCGTCGCCGAACATGCCTGAAAATTCTTCAGCGAGGGGGCGTGGGTAGCCCGGCAGCAGCCGATCGTGGGTCAGGTCGTAGCGTAGGCAGTCGCGCTCGTGGATGAACAAGACGACTTCGCGATCGGAGTCGGGGCAGGGCAGGGCAGCGAGGAGTCGGTGCGGCCACAGCCCGGGGAAGTGGCGCCCGATGTACTTGGGATAGCCAGCGTCGCACTGATCCTTCGATAGGTCGTAGCGCACGTAGCCATTGCCGCAGAAGAAGTACGCCTTGCCGCGCCGCGAGAAGTACACCGCATCCAGGCCGCGCTCGGCGCTCAGCCAGCCGCGGAACAGGCCGTGCCAGCCGTCGACGATGCTCTTGGGATAGCCGGCCGCTGGCTGACCCGAGGCGGGGTGGCAGCGCGCATACTGGTCGCCGAAAAAAACATAAGCGCGCTCGGGGTCGCGCACCGCGGCGCAGAAGTGGGGCTTGGCGGGCTGCACGGCCAGGCTGGCGAGCGCGATGTCTTGTCGGAAGAACACCTCCCCGGTCTCGCTGTGCAGGGACAGGCGAAGCTCGGCGCCGGCCCGCGACAGATCGACATCGAGCAGGCCGAAGTTGGCGGCTGCGACCTCGTTCAACAGGTAGTGATCAAAGGCGTGCTCGTCTTGGCTGTCGGCGGGCCACACCGGGCGCTGCCAGGGACGGTTGGCGATCGGGCTGCTGGTCAGCTCCCACAGCGGCGGGCCCAGCTGGCCGTCGGTGCGTCGGAGCCCCTGCGAATGGAAGAGCTGGCCAAGGTGGGGATCGCCGCTGAGCGCGACCACGCCGGAGATTCCCTCTTCCGCCAGGAAGTGCTGCAGCGTTGAGAGCTCGCGGGCGCCATCGCGACGGAAGCACTCCCAATCCCAGCTATCGAGCGCCGCCACTTCCGGCAAGAGCTGCGAGCCCGAGAGCAAGAGCTTGATCGGCGCGCGGCTCCCCCGCAGCCCGTCCATCAGCCACTCAAGCTGAGCGTCGCCCAAGATGTGCTGATGCGTGCGGCGATGGAAGCGCGAGTCGAGCAAGAACAGCTCGACCGGTCCCACCACGACGCGCGAAAAAATGCCGGAGATCCCGGGCTGGCCGTAGCTGCGCTGCGCCCACATGCGGACAAAGCAGCGCAGCGAGCGCTCGGCTTCGGCGTAGCGACCATCGCTGTCGTTGGGACCGAAGTCGTGATCATCCCAGATGCCCAACGAAGGCACCGAAGCAATCAAGGCTCGCAGCCGATCGTGGTTGCGATTGCGCAGGTGCGTCGCCATCATCGTCGCTTCGCTCTGCCGGTCTGCTTCGTCGGTGTAGCAGGTGTCACCGAGCAACAGGAAGAGATCGGGGGCTTGCGCCGCGATGGCATCGAAGATGCGCAGATCGGTGCGCGCATATTCCTTGTAGCAAGAGCCAAAGGCGATCCGCAGCGTCGTCGCATCGCTGGCGATGCCGGGGGCAAGCGGGAAGCGCGCGGTCTCGCCGTGCGGGCTGGTCAGGCGGTACTCGTAGCGCGTGCCGGGGTCGAGATCGCGCAGATGAAAGACGCCGCACAGCCAGTCCTCGGCGCGTGGCAAGAGCTCTTGCGTCTGCTCGCTTCCGCTCTGCCCGCGACGGTGCAGGTGCAGGGTCAGGGGGGCGTCGCTGCGCGCTTGCACCCAGATCCGGGCCTCGGTCGGCGAGCCTTCGCCTTGCATCGGACCGGCGGCCAGCGGCCCCTCGGCGTAGGCGTTGCGGCCATGCAAGGCAGAGAGGTCAGGCGGCATCGGGGGCTCCTTGGAAGGTGTCTACATCATAAGCTGC
>DAORCZ010001332.1:0-2255 GCA_035345735.1 Pseudomonadota bacterium
CGCCCAGCTCCGGCGACCTCTGGTCAAATCCTGAGTTTGTTGCGAGGATGCGCGTAACACCGCCATGCACTGGATCGCACCCTCGGAAAAAGACACGGCCACGGCCACGCTGGAAAAGCGGCTGTGGGATGCTGCGGATCAGTTCCGCGCCAACTCGGGACTGAAGGCGCAGGAGTATTCGGGGCCGATTCTGGGCCTGATCTTTCTGCGCTTTGCCGAGGTGCGGTTTGCTGCCCAGCGCGCGCTGCTGGAGAAGGCCGGCGCATCGTCTCGTCGCGGTAGCCGGCTCGAGGATCCCACCGCGTATCACGCCGCCGGAGTGATTTACCTGGGGCCCGAGGCGCGCTTTGATCACCTGCTGACCCAGCCCGAGTCGTCGGCGCTGGGCTCGCTGGTGAACTCGGCGATGCGCGAGATCGAGCGGCACAACCCAGCGCTCGCTGGGGTGCTGCCCAAGACGTACAACCTGTTCACCGGCACGCTGCTCAAAGAGCTTCTAAAGAAGGTCTCGGAGATCCCGGCCAGCGTCGACTTCGACGCCTTTGGGCGCATCTATGAGTACTTCCTGGGCGAGTTCGCGCGCACCGAAGGACAGAAGGGCGGCGAGTTCTATACGCCGTCGAGCATCGTCAAGCTGCTGACCGAGATCATCGAGCCGTTTCACGGCCGCATCCTTGACCCGGCCTGCGGCTCGGGCGGCATGTTCGTGCAGTCGGCGCGCTTTGTCGCCGAGCATCAGAAGAACCCCGCCGCCGAGCTTTCGATCTGCGGCGTCGAAAAGACCGACGAGACCGGCCGCCTGTGTCGCCTGAACCTGGCCGTGCACGGGCTGGAAGGCGACATCCGCCACGGCGGCAACGTCAACAGCTACTACGACGACCCGCACTTCGCAGCCCAGGCCGGTGGCCAGTTCGACTTCGTGCTCGCCAATCCGCCGTTCAACGTCAACGCCGTCGACAAAGAGCGCCTAAAAGACCTGGTCGGCGCCGGCCGCCGCTTTCCCTTCGGCCTGCCCAAGACCGACAACGCGAACTACCTGTGGATTCAGCTCTTCTATTCGGCGCTGAACGCGCGGGGCCGCGCTGGCTTTGTCATGGCCAACTCGGCATCCGATGCGCGATCGTCGGAACAAGATCTGCGGCAAAAGCTGATCGAGGCGCGGGCCGTCGACGTGATGATCGCCGTCGGGCCGAACATGTTCTACACCGTCACGCTGCCCTGCACGCTGTGGTTCTTCGACCGCGGCAAAGCCAAGACGCGGCGCGCCGACACCGTGCTGTTCATCGACGCCCGCCACATCTATCGCCAGGTCGACCGCGCGCACCGTGACTGGACCCCGGCGCAGATCAGCTTCATCGCCAACCTCGTGCGCCTGTATCGCGGCGAAGCCCCCGACCTGACCGTCGGCGGGGACGAGACCGCCGCCAAGCTCGCCGAAGTCTTCGGCAAGAAACCTGCCTATGCCGATATCCCCGGCCTATGCAAAGCCGCAACCCTGAAAGAAATCGAAGCCCAGGGCTGGTCGCTAAACCCCGGCCGCTACGTCGGCGTCGCCCCCGGCGAAGAAGTCACCGACGAAGACTTCAAAACCCAACTAGAAACCCTCAACGAAGAACTAGAAGGCCTCAACGCCCAAGCCCGAGAATTAGAAAAAACAATCGCCGCAAATGTGGCGGGGATTTTGGGGGTGTGAGGATGGCGAACGCCTGGCCAATCGTAAAACTCGGCGATGTAATAGATTTGTTCGATTCCCGACGTGTTCCACTTAACAGTCGGCAGCGGCAAGAACGTCAAGGACAGTATCCCTACTATGGTGCGCAAGGCATCATCGACCATATCGATGATTACATTTTCGATGGCCGCTATATTCTTGTTGCGGAAGACGGCGAGAACCTAAATAGCAAGAAACTTCCCTTGGCTCTCCTTGCCCGTGGAAAATTCTGGGTCAATAATCATGCTCATATCCTGCGTGGCAAGGTTTCTATTGCCGATGACACCTTTCTGCTTGCCTGCCTGAATAACGCAGACATCAAGCCTTTCGTTACAGGTGCCGCACAGCCAAAGCTCTCGCAAGCAAATCTGCGACTTATCGAAATCCCATTCCCCCCCCTCCCCATCCAGAAGCGCGTTGCCGGCATCCTATCTGCCTATGACGAGCTAATCGAAAACAGCCAGCGGCGCATCAAGATTCTAGAGACGATGGCCCGCGCCCTCTATCGCGAGTGGTTCGTTCACTTCCGCTTCCCCGGCCACGA
>DAORCZ010001333.1:0-2254 GCA_035345735.1 Pseudomonadota bacterium
ACGGCATACGGCAGCCACATCGGCACCGCGGTGGGCGCCCGGCTCTCGGTCTCGCGCAGGATCGCGACCTGGCGGCTGGGATCGCCTTCCAGGCTCTGCACGGCCAGCAGGCGCAAGCAGTCGCGGGCGAAGGCGTCGCGCTCGGCGGCACGGGCGGCCTCGGCTTCGCTGTCGTGAAGCAGGGTCTCGACGGCAGCGCCCAGCGCCCCGGGGTCGCGGGCCAGGATCTGCTGGGTGCGCTCGATCTGCGCGCCACGCAGCAGCGTTCCGTAGCGCTGAAACTGCTGCACCCAGCCCTCGATGGCCTCTAGCTCGCTGAGGAACTTGGCATCCTCGCTCAGCCACCCCGCGAGGAGCGGCCACTTGCGCAGCAGCGCTTCGTGCGCGATCTCGACGGTGTCCTGCTGCGCCCCGCCCAGGCCTGGCCCCTGGCCCGGGCTATCGACCCACAGCAGACGAGCCGCAACCAGCGCGCCGAGCATGCGCTCAAAGGCGGCGCCCTGCTCGACGGAGCGGGGCCGATAACTGGCCAAGCTCACGCGCAGGCGAACGCCCGACGACAGCTCCGATCCACCGCGCCCCAAGCGCACAAGCAGGCGCCGCGCTTGCTTCTGCTCGTCGGGGCCTAGCTCTGCCAAGCACTTGTCGGCCCGGCCACGCAGGGCCCCGGTGACGCCGCCGATCTGGTCGTATGCGGCCTGCGTCAGCTCCGCGCCTTGTCGTCGCAGCCACAACAGGTCCAGGGTGTCCGCGACGAGCGGCAGCGCTCCCGCCTCGCTATCGATCTCTTGCAGGATGCGCTCGACGAGGCCAGCTTGCAGGCGCAGACCGACGCGCTGGGCGGGCCTTTCGATGACCTCGCGCAGCTGTGCCGGGCCCATGCGAGCGATCGAAACCCGGTGCCCCGCGTCATAGACCACGCGATCCAGACGCAGGCCCGCGGCGTCGAGAATGAGCTCGCCGCAGTGACCGACAAAGTCGCTGCGCAGGGTGAGGACCACCAAGACCGCCGAAGCCTCTGACGTGGCAAGCTGCCAGATTCGCGCTGCAAAGGCCTGTCGCTCGGCAGGGTCGGTGGTCTGAGTGAACAGCTCCTCCCACTGATCGACGACCAAGAGCACTGGCGGCGGATCGTTCGACGCGGTGTCCGCGACAGGCGGCGGCAAGGCCAGCTGCGCGAGCGCAGCCAGCGGTGCACTTCCGGGACGCATGCGCAGCAGGCGGGCCGCGGCGCCGTAGTGTTGCGACAACAGCGCGAGCAGCGGTGCAAGCGCACCCGCGAAAACCACCGATGATTTGCCCGTACCCGACGCGCCATCGACGGCCAAGAGCCGCGGCCGGCCCTGCTGTAGCAGCGCGCGGGCATCGCTCTCGATCTCGCGGACTTCGCGATCGCGGCCAAAGAAGAAGCGCTGATGTTCGGGCTGAAAAGCCAAAAGACCGCGATAGGGTCGCAGCGTGATCGGGCGATTGTCGTCGCCCAGGCTGGATGACTGATAGAGCTGCACGCTGGCCCAGTCGATCTGTTGCGCGTCGAGCGCGACCGCGTTCCGCGCCGCCAAGAACGCCGCCTCGCTGCTGACGACCTCATCGAGTAGCTGGGCATAAAAGGCGCCGGTAAAGCGCGTCGATCCCGGCACTGACAACGGAAAGCGCGAGGCGATGACCTGCGGAATGCCGACGCGGTGCAGCACCTGCGCAATGCTGCCCAGCTGATTCCCCAGCGGCCCGGTGTTGCCGCTCTCGCACGCGCACAGCACGACCAGGGCAAGCGATCCGGCATACGGCGAAAGCAGCTGACGCAGTCGCCCGGGATTGATCCACGCCGGCCCATCGCCCGCCGACTCGCCGTCGAGGATCAGGCCCGACTGCTGACCGTTTTGTCCGCCGTGGCAGAGCAGGTGCAGGACCGCGAAGGGCTCACCGGCTTGCCGCGCCGACGCCAGCTGGGCCGCGATCCGCGCAAACGAGGCGTTTGGCAGGATGTCGCGACCTCTCAGGTAAAGCGGACTTGTGGGCGACAGGCGACCGCGAATGGCCGCGGCATGCTCGCCGGCTGGCACCGCGCCGCCAGCGGCCGACCAGGCAAACAGGATGCGACCGTTTTCGCGTCGCGCCCCGTCGGGGGTTGCCGGCTCCGGCAACGGCTGCAGCCCCGGCCACTCGTATCGCAAGAGCACACCCGGAAGCTCGCCGAGGTGCTGACCGGTCTCGCGCAGGACCAGGAGCTCCCACGGCAGGGTGTAAAGCTCCG
>DAORCZ010001334.1:0-2253 GCA_035345735.1 Pseudomonadota bacterium
TGGCCGAGCTGGAGCTCAGCATGGTGGAAGAACCGACGCTGAGCTCCGAGCCAACGCAGGCCGGCCTCAAGGCCGCGCCAGCCAAGACGGGCGGCGACGATGTCGTCGAGATGAATGCCGAGTACACGCTGAATCCGCAGCGCAGCTCCGAGCGTCGCGACAGCCTGGCCTTCGGCGTCACGCACCGCTCGGGCGACAACCACTCGGCCACCGGCGGAACCGGCACCGGCGGCAGCCGCACCGCCGCCACCCCCGTCGAACCAGGTCTGGGCGGCAGCGCCGTGCTCAAGGTCGGTCAGCTGGTCGGCAACTTCCGCATCGTCTCGAAGATCGGTCAGGGGGGCATGGGCGCGGTCTACGCCGCGGTGCACCGCCAGATCGGTCGCCGGGCAGCGGTCAAGGTGCTGCATGGTCCGCTGGCCAAGACCTCGGACTACGCGCAGCGCTTCTTGAATGAAGCCCGCGCCGTCAACATCCTGCGCCACCCGAACCTCGTCGAGATCTTCGACTTCGGGCAGCTTCCCGACGGAACTCTTTACATCATCATGGAGTTCCTGGAGGGCGAGTCGCTGCGCGCCAAGCTGCGACGCACCCGCAAGCTGTCGGAGACGCAGGCCACCGAGCTAGCGCGGCAGATGGCGCAGGCGCTCGACTCGGCGCACCAGAAGGGCATCATCCACCGCGACCTCAAGCCCGAGAACGTCATGCTGGTCTCGGATGCGGTGCGGCCGACTGAGGATCGAGTGAAGATCCTCGACTTTGGCATCGCCAAGGTGAACCAGCAGAGCGCGCCGCAGAAGCAGAGCGCAGCCCCCAAGGGCGAAGACGGCGAAGACTTTCAGACGGCGATCGGCACCAGCATGGGCACGCCGAAGTACATGGCGCCCGAGCAGTACGCCGATGCCTCGAAGGTCGATGGCAAGGCCGATGTCTTCGCGCTCGGCGTGATGCTGTACGAGATGGTCGCCGGCCAGGTCCCCTTCCCCAAGACCTCGCTGTCGGCCTTCCACCAGCCGCCCAAGCCCATCGCCGAGGTCGAGGCCAGCGTCTCGCCGAAGCTGGCGACGCTGATCCACCGCATGCTGACGCCCAAGCCGCTCGACCGGCCCGGCATGCGCGAGGTCCTGGAACTGCTAACACCGCCGGCCACCGAGGTGATGGTCGCGGTGCCGGCGCCCGCCCCACCGACCCGCTGGGGACGCCTCATCTTCCTATCAGCGCTGATCGCCGCGTCGATCATGGCGGCCGGCATCTACATCGGTCGCACGCGCAGCCCGCAGCCCCCGCCGCCCGTCGATGCCCCAGAAGAAGCGGACTTCCTGATCGATGTCGCGGGCCCCAAAGCGCGAGCCCTTGGCGTGCTGTATCAGGGCCTGCGCTCGGCCGATGCCACGATGCGCGGTCAGGCCGCGCTGATGCTGGGCCTCAGCCGCGATGTCACGCAGCGCAGCAGCATCGCAACGCTGCTCAAAGACACCAATCCCATGGTGCAGGCGCAGGCCGCCGAGGCCCTGGGACAGCTTGGCTCGACGGATGCGCACAGCGATCTGTTGGCGCTGCTCGATGGCAACTCGCCGCCCGCGGTGCGCGTCACGGTGGCCGGCGCGCTCGCTCGCCTGGCCCACCCGCGCGGCAAGCAGGTCCTGCATGAGCTGCTGCAAGATCCCTCGGAATCGATCCGCATCACCGCCATGCTGCTCTTGCTGGAAGTTGGCGATACCCAGAGCGCCGAGCCGCTGCGCGCTGCGCTGAAGAATCCCAGCCTGCCCGACAAGATCGCCTGGAGCATCCTGCGTCGCTTGGCCCAGATCGGTGACGCCGAGGCGCAGCAGCAGCTCACGGCGCGCATGGCGGGCGATGGCTTTACCGATCGCCGAATTACCGCCGCCGGCTCGCTGGCGGCTCTGGGGGACGAGCGCGCACGCTCCCTCCTCAGTCAAGCGGCGCAACGCCCGGGCCCACAGCAGCTCGTCGCGGCCTCGCTGCTCGCCGATGTCGGTGACTTCACCGTCTATCCCCTGTTCAAGCGCGTGTCGAGCGATGCCCGTCAGGCGCCGGAAGCGCGTCAGCTGGCCTTTCAGGGCATGGGTAGCTGCGGTCGGCGTCACGGGGCGGTACTCCTCGCGGGAATCCTTGATGAGCTGGCGGCGCTGCCAACCCTGCGGCAGCAGGCGGCGGGCGCGATCCTGCAGATCACCGGCGGCGATCCCTCGCAGATTGCCCGTCAGAGCATGAGCTGGGCGCAGGCCGCGC
>DAORCZ010001335.1:0-2249 GCA_035345735.1 Pseudomonadota bacterium
CGGAGCTGGGTCAGCTGCAGCCCGCCCAGATCGCCCTTGAGAAGTACAAGCTGTACATCGCGGCGCGCCCAGACGCCGAGCTACCGGCGGGGCAGCGTCGGGCGGAGGTCGAGCAGTTAACCCAGAGCCTGTCGGCCATGGCCGGGCGCCTGCGCATCGGCAATGGTCTGGCCGGTGTGCACGTGCTGGTCGACGGCAAGGACGTTGGGGTCACGCCGCTCTCAGCTCCGCTGCCGCTGCCGCCGGGGCCGCATCGGGTCGAGTTCAGTGGCGCACCGCTTTCGAGCCAGCAGGTCGAGATTCCTTCGGGTCAAGAGGTCGTGCTGCTGCCGCCGAACCTGCTGCCTCCTGCCGCGGCCCCCGCGACGCGGGCGGTCGATAGTCCCGGCGATCGCGAGCCGCGGCCGGCTTGGCGCATCGCGGTCGGCTCGATCGGGCTTGCGCTGGGTGCCGGGATGATTGCCGGGGCGATTCCGCCGCTGCTCGCCGATGGCAAGTGTTCCGGCGGCACACTGCCGCCTTGCCCGACCGAGATCAACGCCCAGGGGATGCCCGTCACTCGCGTCATCGATGGGCGCAGCGTGGGCGGTCCGCTGCTCGGCGTCGGCATTGTCGCCGCAGTCGCCGGTACCGTCCTGCTTGCCCTTCCCGGCCCCAAGCGTCCGCTGCGTGCCTCGCTAGGCATCGGTAGCGGCGTCGAACTAAGCCTCGCCACCGCGTTTTAGTCCGAGCGCGCCCCGCGCCACAGAGGTTCCTATGCGACCCATCCTGCACTCTGCGATCGCCACCTCATTTTGTCTGCTCGCCGGCCTGACCTTGCCGAGTTGTGAGTCCTCGCTCCCCACGCGCGAGATGCCCGCCGGCAACTGCGTGCAAGAGTCTGACTGCGCCAGCAGTGGTCAGGTCTGCAAGGCCTATCAGTGCGTGGCCTGTCAGGCGAACACCGACTGCGCCAGCCAGATCTGCGATGCCTATGGCGACCTGGGCGGAGCCGGGCGCTGCGTCACACCCAGCCTGACCTATTTCATCGACAACAACGACCGCAACCAAGAGTTCTGCGGCACGGCTGACGGCTCGGCCAAGCATCCCTTCTGCACGATTGCCGAGGCGCTGAGCAAGCTCACCGCGTCCACGGGATCGGGACCGACCTTCCTCCGCGTGCAGGCCAGCCCCAATGCCTACGGCCTGCCGGCCTTGGCCGCGCTGCCAAGCCAGCTTGTGCTGACGGGGCCCGGCTCCCTAAAGCCTGGGCAGGCGGCGTCGATCATCGCCGACACGGATGATGGCGTTCTGCAAATCAGCGGCAGCAGCAAGGTGGTCATCGACGGCTTTGTGCTCTCGGCGATTGGGTTGAGCGCGGGGCCTGGAACGACGCTCACGCTGCGACGTTCGCTACTCCGTGACTTGACGAACGGCGCGGTCTTCACCAGCGCCACCGTGACGATCGATCGCATGCAGTTCAGCAGCAACTACGCCGGCCTGACCTTTGATGGCGGCACGCTCCAGCTCAGCAACAGCGTGTTCAGCGCCAACTCGATCCCCGAAGGCCAGTCGGTCCTCAACCTATCGGGCGGTAGCGGCGTCGTTCAGTTCTCCACGTTCTACAAGAACATGCTCGCCAGCCCGACTTCCCAAGTCGTGAGCTGCGGCAAGAGCTCCACCGTTGCGATCAAAAACTCGATCGTCGCCATGAACGGGGTCGCGCAGCAGCTTGCACCCAGCTGCACCGTGGTCGCGGGTAGCTTGGTGGTCGGCAGCGGCGACAGCGCCACCGGGCAGATCAAACAAGATCCCACCTTCGTCGATCCCGCCGGCCTCGACCTGCGACTTAAACCGCAAGACCCCGTCAACACCCAGTACGTCATCGACAAGGCCGTCAACGTCAGCCCCAGCGACAAGAACACCGACCACGACTTCTACGGCAGCCCCCGCCCGCAGGGCAGCGGCTACGACATCGGCGCCGTCGAGTTTGGGCCCTAGTCACCCGGCACGCTGACAGCGCTGGCTTGCAGGTAGCGGGCGACCGCGGTGTTCCAGTGCTACCTCCGCGCGATCGGTCCCTGGGGCATGAGCGCGTTGGCGGAAGCAGAGGGGTTGGCGGTAATCGACTCAGTTTGCGGGGGAATGTCAGGCGCCTTTTTGAGGCAGGGCGGACTCCAGACTGGACGACTCAGCTTGGCGGATCCAGCTGCGATGCAGGGCGATGCCTTGTTCGGGATCGATGTCCGGTAGCTGCTTGGCGCTGTCGT
>DAORCZ010001336.1:0-2247 GCA_035345735.1 Pseudomonadota bacterium
GCCCACTACACCGCGGCCCTGTTCGCGCTGATGCTGGGCTCGATCCTCCTGCATCGCTTCCGTGCCGTGCAGCGCCGACTGGCGGATATCTCGACGATGATGCAGCTGAACTTTGCATCGGCGCGCGAGATCCCGGTGGACCAGCAGGTGCAGCTCTTGCTTTCAGAGCTCGTGCGCATGCTGTCGGCGAAGCGCGTCCTGCTTTACACCTGTGGCGATGAGTCGGGCCCGCTTGCGCTCTACCTGCAGCGCGCGCAGCCCGGTCAGCCTGAAAGCCCGCCCGACGCTGCGGTGCCGAAGCTGTGTCTCGCCGCGCAGAAGACCCGCCAGGTCGCGACCCACAGTCAAAGCTCGCAGGAAGAGATCCGTGATCGCATCGCCGATCAGCTGGGCGAGCGCTTCTCCGAGCTTGCCGAGCCGCTGTTGGCCCGTGGGCAGCTCCTTGGCGTGCTGTACCTGGAAAGTGATGGCAGCGGACTCGGTCGCGAGGACACGGCGATCTTGCAGGGACTCAGCCGACAGATTGCGCTCCTTTTGCTTACCGCCCGGACCAGCACGCTGGAGCAAGAGAGCGTGCAGGCGCAGAAAGTGCTGCGCGAACAGGACGTTCTTCTGACCCAGGTGGGCTGTCTGGCCCGCGGCGATCTCGATACGCCGATCAGTGTGCCGATGGACAGTCAGCTTACGGCGGTGTCCACGCTATTAGAGGGGATGCGGAAGGATCTGCGCGGCAAGATGGCCGCGCTAGAAGGGGGACGCATCGCCGTGCAGCAGCTCAACGACGATCTGCGCTTCCAGATTGAAGAACGCATCCAACAGCTCTTGGAGCAGGCGCTCAGCGAAGGGGCCGCGGGCACCAGCCGCAGCGTCAGCAAGTGGCTAGAACCCGGTGAGATGCTGGCCGACAGCTACCGCGTCATCCGCATCCTCGGCCAGGGCGCCAGCGGCTGCGTCTATCGCGTGGAGCGCACCACCGACCAGCGGCAGCTAGCGGCCAAGGTGATCTCCGCCAAGGCGCAAAAAGAGAGCATCCTACAGTTCGCCCGCGAAGCGCAGATCCTGGCCCGCCTCACCGATCCTCACGTCACCTCGATCGTCGATGTCGACATCACCGAGTCCGGCTCGCTGTTCTTGGTGATGGAGCTGGTCGAAGGCACGCCGCTCTCGCAGTGTCTGGAGCGCTATCACGAGATCCCACGCGCACGGGCGCTGCTGTGGCAGATCGCCTCCGGCCTCAAGACCGTGCATCGCCTGGGCGTCATTCACCGCGATCTCAAGCCGGCCAATGTCCTGGTCGTCGAGAACGAAAAGGGACTCTTGGCCAAGCTGGTCGACTTCGGCGTCTCGACGATTCATCAGCCCGACGCCAACCTCACCGACAGCACCGAGCGCGAGCAGCCGGGCCTGCTGTTGGGATCGCCGATGTACCTGGCGCCTGAGCTGGTGACCGGTTCGCGCGATGCCCGCCCGCCGGCCGATGTCTTTAGCTTCGGCGTGCTGGCCTTTGAAGTCCTCACCGGCAGCCTGCCCTTTGCGAAGCCGCCGGTGGTCAGCCGCTACCGTGGGGAAGCGCTGCGCCCAACACCGTTTTCGACGCTGCGCGGCGACATTCCGCTCTACCTCAGCGAGCTTATCGAGCGCTGCTTGAGCGATGACCCCGCCGGGCGCCCGACCGCGGCCGAGCTAGTCGATGGCCTGGCCCCGGCCGATTTCTCGGGGCTTGGCCTGCAGTCCGCTGGCCGCCCCACGGTGGAGCTATGAGACAATACCAACGCGCGCCGGGGGGCGGGGAGCGCCCCTTCCGGTCCAGGCCCCGCATGGAGTGTTTGTGGACCCGTTCGTAGGACAACGCATCGGCAGCTACCGCATCCTCCGCAAGATCGGCGAAGGCGGGATGGGCGTCGTCTACGAAGGCCTGCGCGAAGACATCGGCAGCCGCGCCGCGATCAAAGTATTGCGGGCTGAGTTTGCGATGAAAACCGAGCTGGCGGCCCGCTTCTTCAATGAGGCCCGCGCCGCCAACCTCATCGAACATCCCGGCATCGTAAAGATCTTCGACTACGGTCAGCTGCCGTCGGGTGCGGCCTATCTGGCGATGGAGTACCTGGCCGGCGAGTCGCTGCACACCCGCCTGACCCGCGAAGGCCGCCTCAGCGAGGCCAACACCATCCGCGTCGGTCGCCAGGTGGCGATGGCGCTGACCGCGGCGCACGCCAAAAAAGTCATCCACCGCGACCTCAAGCCCGA
>DAORCZ010001337.1:0-2246 GCA_035345735.1 Pseudomonadota bacterium
CCGCCGACAGTATATAGTGTTGTCTCAGCCGGTGAAACCCTCTGTGATGACCGCTCCGGAAACCCCAGATCCAGCCACTGCAATCTCGCGGTCAAAGCCCACCACCACGGTTGCGGTGGTGCAGATGACTTCAACTGCCGACGTCGCAACGAACCTGGCGCGAGCGGCCGGGCTCTGTCGGCGTGCACGGGATCGCGGCGCCGAGCTGGCCGTCCTGCCAGAGAACTTTGCACTCATGGCCAGCGACGAGACCCTGAAGTATCGGCATGCCGTTGACCTCTCGGCGACGACTGGTGCCGGCGAGATTGTCGAGCACATGCGGGGTGTGGCCCGTGAACTCGGGCTGTGGCTGATTCTGGGGGGGCTGCCAGCGAAGAGCGACTCCCCCAGCCGGGTCTACAACGCCTGCGTTGCCCTGAGCCCCGAGGGAACGATTGCCGCGGTGTACCGCAAGATTCATCTATTCGATGTCGACTTCGCGGCCGCTGCAACCTCCCTCCGCGAGTCCGATACCGTCGCAGCTGGCGATCCCTCGCAGGCAGTCGTGCTGACGACCCCGTGGGGTGGCGTTGGACTTTCCATCTGTTACGACCTCCGCTTCCCGGAGTTCTACCGTCGCCTGGTAGCGGTTGGCGCCCGAGTGCTGAGCGTACCAGCGGCCTTCACGCTGCACACCGGCAAGGACCACTGGCACGTGCTCTTGCGTGCGAGGGCGATCGAGAACCAGTGCTTCGTGCTCGCTGCTGCCCAGCAGGGACGACACAGCGCGAGTCGGACGACCTATGGTCATGCGCTGATCGTTGATCCTTGGGGAACAGTCCTTGCCGACTGTGCCGATGGAGAGGGCGTAGCCGTCGCTGAGCTTGACTTTGCGGCTCAGGATCGCATCCGCGCCGAGCTGCCTTGCTTGCGCCACCGACGCATCCTTGCCCCGCAGTAGAGTGGTGACATGTCCCTGCTACCGGCCCTTCTGTCATGGTCTATGGCTCTGGCTAGCCCTACCGATGCGGGCGGTGGCGATGGAAACGTCCCGGCCGGTGGAGCGGCCGAGGTGCTCCCGAGCGCCCCAAAGGGTTCCCTCGAGGAGGGGCTATCCGGATCTGCTCGCGCTTGCTATGCGACAGCGATGGCGGCAGTTCGCGATGGAAACTTCCGCCGCGCCCTGCCCTATCTAAGGGAGGCAAGAGCACAGAGCTTCACGGCGCTGCAAGATGGGCCGCTGCCGCGCCAGGTCGCACTTCGCCATCTTGTCCGCATCGCCTACGTCGAAGAAGTGCTGAGCGAGCTGGCAGCGATAGAGGAGCTCCTTGGAAGAACGCTCGACCGTGCCGATGATCGACCGGACCTGCTCCAGGCTCGCGCCGTGCTGCTGCACAACATGTTTCTGGCCGTACGCAACTTCGGTGGGAAGTCACCGACCCGTCTTCGCGACCGAGCCCTCCACTCCTACGAAGCGGCGCTCGCCAACGCGGGACGTTCCCGCCCTCACCTTCTGATTGGTTATGCCGCTCTGCTGGCTGAGAAAGGCGACCGTCGCGAATCGCGCGCCGTTTTCAATCGCCTAACGGAAGCGGACTTGCAGTCCGACACACTCGATCTTGCCGTCGCCTACTACTACACCGCGATCGGCGATGGTGGCCGGGCACTCAACCGACTCTCCGAAGCGGCACGGCGGGATGGCTGGGCCCGCAGCGGTCCGCTGCGCGATGGGATCTCGACCCGGCACCAAGCCTATCGGATGCACGACTTCGACCGACTGCGTGACTCGCCGCGCTTCCAAGAATTGGTCAGCCTGCCCGAGGAAGCCGCCCTCGGCCTGCGTCCGCCAGCCGCCCCTGCCCAGCGCTAGAAGTTTGCTTTGCACTGCCCCGAGTCGCAGGTGATGGACTTGAGCTGAGCGCAGTCGTATAGGCAGGTGTTCTTGTTGTTGGCTTGCAGGTACCGACGCATACGGTCAGCCTCATCCCTATGGACCACAATGCTGCAGCCATATGGACAAAAGCTGCCGATATCGACGCAATCGGCTGCCACGCTGCAGTGCCCTGCGACGCGAATTTCCTCGCGCACGGCGTCCTCCGAGACGCCGCATCCGGCGAGCACATAGAGGATCCAGATCATGCGTTTGCTCATCGCTCGTACCTTCCAGGTTCCCGGTCCAAGCCTGGCATCGTATGCGCAATCCTGGGCCGGTGCGCAGAAACGACCTCCCCAAAGGCGCCAGTCTGCTAGACTGCGCGCACGGAGGG
>DAORCZ010001338.1:0-2245 GCA_035345735.1 Pseudomonadota bacterium
CGCTGTGGCAGCGGTATGTCGCGGGCTACTTGGTCGATGGCGTGCTGGTGACGGGATTTCGAGAGTGGCCGGTGGGCGTCGAGCGGGGCGAAGATGCAGACGCCGGTCCAGTCTTGGCCTGGCGGCAAAGTGTCGGCATCGATTGATCGGGCCGCGTCTTCGACGCTGGCAGCGGCTGTCCGCGCCAGCGCGCGCCAACAGAGAGCCCTCGTCCGCTAAGCAGCCCCCACCGTGCTGGAGCACCTGCGAAACACACTGCGCGGCATGCGCAAACGAGCAGGAAACCTGGCCGTGACCGCCGAGGAAGTTAGGGGCTGAGGTCTGTATTTGGGCCGTTCAGCGTCAGGGAGGGTGCTTCGCTCGTCATTGCTCTGCCGGGTGGCCCACCAAACCCCAGCCATGCCACTGGAATCGCCAGCGCCGCTGCAATCCGTTCGAGTGTGTCGATGGCTGGATCGGAGCCCTTTTCGATTTGACTGACCAGATTGCCGGATGTGCCCGACCGCGCGCCAAGCTGCCTGAGCGACAGCCCTTGGGCCAGCCGGATTGTGCGCAGCCGGACGGCGAGGGTCGATGGCGTCAGCTCGCCCAGCGGCGCGGCTTGCTCCACTGTTCCATACGCCAGCCAGCCCGGTTGCACGCCGAGCACTGCGGCAAGACGCACAATCGTGCTGAGTCTTGGCGCATTGACTCCGCGTTCCAGCGCCGAGGCCGTCTTCGCGCTACCAATTCCGGCGCGGTCGCCCAGCTCTGTGAGCGAAAGCCCTGCCCCCCGCCGGGCCTTCGCAAGCCGAGCGGGGAAGCCGAAATGAAGCGGATTGCGACGGCCACGGACCACGCGCCCCGGTAGCACAGACGCTGATCGATTCGCTAGTTCGACAGCTGTGCTAAGGAGATCGTTACCTAAAATTCTCGATCTTTTCCAAGGGAAGTGCTAGCTCTCGATGGCCAGCACAACTGGCGAACAAAACCAGCGGTCCCCCAGGCGAACCCGAGGGACCCCATCGCACGCGCCGACCCCCACCGTCGAAAGTTCGGGCCGACGCGAACAGGAGCAGCTTATGCCGTGCCATGTCCCTGCTACAAGTATGTCTTGCCGTCGTCGTTCGCTTTACCAGATGCGTCCGCCAACCATCGCCGCCAAGCTCGATCTGTCGAAACCTGGCGAGGCGTGGGCGGCAGACTATCTGCGGCGCGCTTCGACGGGGAATGATGCCTTCTGGCGTCCACTTGGAATCCGTCGGGCTGATGCCGCATTGTTTGTCGCGGTGCGCTGGCTCATCGGAAAGAAAAGGGAGCGCTTTTCCGTCGTCACGATCTCGCTCACCGAGCATGCGGTTTCTTGGCGCAAGTACCCGAGCGGAAAAGCGGCGAAGGCTGCGCTGGCGGACATCGACCGAAAGCCGATGGCACAGACGAGCACGACCACGTCTACCGCTCAGGCGTCCGCCAATGCCATCGAAGCTTGCCCGAGTGCGGCACGCGGTGATGGCGCTAGAACTCGTCCTTCACCTCTCTCTTGAGCGAATCGAGATCCGCACGGACAACGTCGATGGCTCTCTCCGGGTTGGGCAGCACGCGGTCGCGGTGTTTGGGATTCAGCTCCGCGACGCGAAGGTAGAGGTGCTGCGCCAGCTCATACCCGAGGAGGGCAATGCGCCGTAGGAAAGCGGTGCGAACTTCCCAGTCCGTGGGCTTGTCTTGCCAATCAGCGATGGGCCCTTTGTCAGCTACCTTGACCATCTCGTGCAGTGCACAATTGCGAAGCTGCGCCCAGACCTCGACCGCGCTGACGGTAGCCCGCAGCAACTGCGTCTCGTCACCCTTCTCTACGCTCCGCAGATCACAAGCCAGCTTTCCTACGGTCTGAAAGCCACGGTTCTTGTTTTGTAGAAACGACAAGCGGCTCTCAAGCCGGTCCGCGAGGATGCTCTCGCACTGCGCAATCGCTTCGCCATAGAAGCCACTCTGGATGCTTCGCTCGATCTGCTCCCTCGCGCTCTCGTACAGCATGCGTCGCCGCGTGCCATACCCATGGCCCGAGAACGCCTCACCCCGCACCTGATTCCCCATGTTCGGTGGTCCTCCAGTTCACAGCATATCGTGAAACCTGCCCCCACCGACCCAGCGACTTGCGGAAGGCATCCATCGCGACGGCGATCATGCCGACCGTTCCGCTTCGTGCTGCGAGCCCGCTTACGCCACGTCGGAATAGATGCTGCGGTTGCGGTCGGGGTAGCTCTCG
>DAORCZ010001339.1:0-2244 GCA_035345735.1 Pseudomonadota bacterium
CGATGCACGACGCCAAGCTCATGCGCGCGGCTGAGGGCGAGCGCGATCTGGCGGGTGATGAACAGGGCGCGAGCGAGCGGCAGCGGACCGCCGGCCTCGTCGAGCACGCGGCGAAGCTCGTGACCTTCGACATATTCGAGGACGAGATAGAAGCGCCCATCTTCGGTGCGGCCATAGTCGGAGGCGGCGGCGACATTGGGGTGGTCGAGGTGTGCGGCGGTGGTCGCCTCGCGCTCAAAGCGGGTGACGAGCGACGGGATCTTCATGACCTCGGCCGACAGCAGCTTTAGCGCCAGGTGCTTGCGGATGCCGGTGTGCTGGACCAGATAGACCGTCGCCATCCCACCTTCGCCAAGCAGGGACTCGACCCGATAGCGTCCGCCGATCGTCTTGCCGATCAGCGCCTCGGGACGCTGGTCGGGCGCGCGGTCGCTGTTGCTCGTCGGTGGAGGAGGGGATGCGTCTTTGGACATCGAGTCTCTGCGGCTGGCTGGATGATCATATGCGGATTCGCAGCCCGGCGGCGAGCGATCGCTCGGTCGGTTCGGCGATCGAAACGACAGACGGTCCGCTAGGGGCGTCTTGTTCCGCCCCGCTCGGCGTGCTGGACCACCCGACTTAGCTCATCGAGATCGAAGGGTTTGCTCAGCATCGTGGCCCCCAGTCGGCTGGCCTCGGCGTGCGTCGCGGCGTCGCTGAAGGCGGTCATCAGCACAATCGGCAGACTGGGATCGCGCGAGCGCAGCGTGGCCAGAAGGTGCAGGCCGCTCATGCCGTGCATGCGTACATCCGAAACGACGACGTCGTAGCCAGACCGACCGCTTTCTCCGCGCTCGTTGGCGACGGCAAAGATGGCGTCCTCAGCCGATGCCGCTTCCGTGACCTCGTGACGGCAGCGACGAAGCTTGCGGACCAGCAGGGCGCGAAAGGCCGCGTCGTCCTCGACCAACAAGATGCGGCGACCGGCGCTCGGGGACGCCTCCTGGCTGGAGTCTTGCGGCATCGCCATCTCTGCCTCCTTTGCGGGAGGAGATGCATTCTCTGTGCCCACACGGGAGCGCGCCTTATGCCTTCCGTTGAGGCGAGAATCCACAGTGCGCTCGGCCGAGGGGAAAAGTTCCCCAAACTGCCCCGGCAGAGCGGCCGGCCCGCCGGGTGATTTCTGGCATGTCGGCTGCAAGGAGGATGGGGACAGCGGCGGCCAGAGAGCCAGCGACGCAAGTGACTTGCGGAAGCCGGCGCGCAGCCCGCGCGGGGGAGGTCATCATGGGCAAGCCAGCGATGGTTCCATCCAAGTCGACGGTTTTTTCGGACAGCAGTGGCGAGTGCACACCCCTTACCGCCTGGTTCAGTCCGGCCAGCTTGCTGCCGGCAGCGACGGGGCCCTCGGCTGACCAGCCTCTGCATGTGGGGGACCCGGCCAGCGCGTATCTCGCCGATATTGCCGCCGCTGGGCCGTTGTCCTGCGCCGGGTACTCTCGGCGCGGCAGCACCCACGACGTGAACCAGGACATGTTTCTGCTGCGTCCCGAGGTTGGCCTGTTCGCCCTCGCCGATGGCATCAGCGGCCTGCCGCATGGCGAGGTGGCGGCGCGGCTGGCCGTGTCGAGCGCCTGCAGCTATCTGCAGACCCAGCTTGCGGCGCTGCCCGCGCCTGATGAGCTGCCGCGGGTGCAGATCCAGCGCATGCTGGCCGACGCCGTCGCCTTCGCCGATTTTTCGGTACGCGATGCGGCCGAAGAAAGGCGGCTGCCGATGGGCTGCACCCTGGACTTGGCGCTGGTTCGCGGGGATGCCGCTTTCCTGGCCCACGTCGGCGACGCCCGCATCTACCGCTTCCACGCCGGTCGGCTGACGCTTCTGACCCGCGACCACACCATGGCGGCCGAGCTTGCCGATGCGGTCGGCCCCGCAGGTCAGGCGGCGATGGCCCGCGGCCTGACCCATGTGCTGTGCAACGCCATCGGCTGTCATGAGCAGCCACTGCCGGCCCTCGGCATCGTCGAGCTAGGGGCGGGTGACCGCTTGCTTCTGTGCACCGACGGGGTGCACGGCGAGCTTACGCTCTCGACGATGCAGGACCTGCTGGGGGCGCCGGCCGCGATGGCCGCCTGGGCCCTGATCCGGCAGGTGGGGAAGCAGCGCGGCGGCGATGATGCGACGGCGGTTGTGATCGCGAGGCGCGGGGGCTAGTTGTGGGCGTTCCACAGCTTGTAGACCGCGTCGCGCAGGCTCTGCGGGGCG
>DAORCZ010001340.1:0-2244 GCA_035345735.1 Pseudomonadota bacterium
TGTCACGGATCAGCGTCTGTTCCTGCGGGGACAGCAGCGACAGCGCCGCCTCCAGTGCGCGTAGCTCGCTGGGCTGCCAGGCGCGGCTCTCCTCCCGCACCGCGCGAAGGCCAAAGCGCTCGACAAGTTCCTGCGCGGTCGGGGTGTGCTCGGGCTTTTGTGCGGGGCGCGGCAGGCCCATCTCGATGCGCACACTGCCATCCAGATCGTGCGTGGCGCTCACCGGCGTATAGCCTTCGGCCGAGGTTTGCACGTACATGTCCAGCTCTTCGCCGCGGAACTTGCGATCGAGGATGTAGCTGGCGGCAAACAGCACCGGCAGCGGTAGCCAGTCGAGGGTCGGCGGCGAGTTCTCATCGCGGGGGTACAGGCTCTGCTCGCCGTGCTCAGGCGTGACGATCGAGATCGACTTGGCGCGCTGCTTGCGGATCACCCAGTCGAGGTAAACCACGAGCTCGCTGCGGTCCGACTCGCTGACCGCGGACGAGGCGAAGTAGGACGTGGAATAGTACGGCCGGCTCGGGGCACAGCCGCCCGGTAGCAGCGCTGCACCCAAGAGCAGGGAAGACATCACGGTGGCGAGGATTCGCTTCGTCATGGCCATCTCCTTGCCAGGGAGTCATTGCAACGCTCGCGCCAAGCGGTCGGCGCCCCGCGCGGCATGGTTGGGGGCGCAGTGCGCCAGGCTGAGGCGCTACGCTGGCTCGACGGAGCGCGTCGGCAGGGCACGGGGGTGGCGTCCGCACAGCCTGAGCCGAGGTCGCGCTGCCGGCCCGGCCAGAGTCCCGGCCCGCTGTGCCAAACCTGGCACAACCGGCCGAAGTTGGTTCAGGGACCGCGCTCGATCGGCCAGGTGCGACCTACGCCCTGGGTCAGGAGTCTTGTCGCCGCCCGCGCCCGCCGCCCCGCGCGATGATGCCGGTGACGCGGTCCGGGTCGATTTGATGGCGCAGCAGCAGCCGGCGCAGCGTCGTGCGATTGAGCCCCAGGGCCTGGGCCGCCCGCGAGACATTGCCCCCCGTACGACGCAGCACGTCTTCCAGGGCAGCCCGATCTGGCGCGGCGGGGGACGCGGGCGGCGGCGGGGTGGGCGCGCTGGGCGGGCTAGCCGACTCACTGGGCGAAACCGGCGGCAGCGTCGGGTCAGAGCCCACGGGACTCGTCGGGACAGGAGGGTGGGAGCCCGGAACGCGGATCGGCTGCCCAGCGCCTGGGCTCAGGTGGCGGACTTCGATGCGCAGGCTCTGCTCGGCCTGGGCGGCCTGGACGGCGCTGCCGACTTCGACCAAGAGCTCGCGAACATTGCCCGGCCAGTGACGCAGCAGGCAGACCTCGATGAAGGCGTGATGGGGCCGAAGTGTCGACTCCTGCGACTCTTGCGCCCCTTGGCGACGCAGCAAAAGCTCGACCAGCCAGGGGATCTCCTCGGCGCGCTCGCGCAGCGGCGGCAGCGTGATCTCGGGGCGGCCGAGTCGAAAGTACAGATCTTCGCGCAGTCGTCCCGCCGCCACCTGCTCGCGCAGCGCTGCATGCGATGCCGAGCATACGCGCAGGTCGACCGGCAGCGGACGCGCAGCCCCGACCGGCAGCACCTCGCGATTTTCCAAGAGGCGCAGCAGCTTGGCCTGCACCGCGGCCTGTAGCTCGGCGACTTCGTCGAGGAACAGCGTGCCGCCCTCCGCAGCCTGCACATAGCCACCGACATCGGCGTCGGCCGATGAGTAGGCACCGCGCTTGGCCCCAAACAGCAGCCGCTCGGCGATGCTCTCGGGAATGGTGGCGCAGTTGACGGCGACGAACGGACCATGCGCGGCGGGACTGGCGCGATGAAAGGCGCGCGCCGCGTCTTCTTTGCCGGTACCGCTCTCGCCGCAGATCAGCAGGGTGCGCGACACCTGCGCAATGCGGGCGATCTCCTGATAGCAGCGCATCAAGCGCGGACCGATGACGCGCCCATCTTTCAGCGTGGGCTGCACCCGCTGTAGGGGCCGCACATCGCTCATCGGCAGGAACAGGCTCTCGCCAATGCGCAGGCAGCGCTCGACCGGCTCCCAGACGCTCGCCGGGATGGGACGCCCGTCGACCGCCGTGCCGTTGCGGCTGCCGTGATCACAGGCCCAGAAGCGGCCCTCGCGAACCTGCACGCTGGCATGCCGTCGCGAGATGCGGCCGTCTTGGACCAGGCTCGACAGGCTGTCGCGACCTAGCTCCAGCCCACCGGGATCGAGCGCAAGCACACCCCAC
>DAORCZ010001341.1:0-2237 GCA_035345735.1 Pseudomonadota bacterium
CACGATGCACGATTCCAACGCCGTGGGCTTGGTCCAGGCCGAGGGCGAGCTGGCGGAGGATCCATAGGATCTCGCCGTGGGTAAAGCGGTGTTCGATGTCGAGGAGCTTGCGCAGATCGCAACCGCGCAGGAGCTCCATGACGTAGAAGGGAGCCCCGCTCTCGGCGGTCTCTCCATCGAGCGCGCCGGAGTCGGTGACTTGGACGACGTGCTCGCTCTTGATGTGGGTCGGCAGCTTGACTTCGCGCTTGAAGCGCTCGACGCTGTCGCCCTTGGCGGTCTGGTGCGAGAGCAGGACCTTGAGCGCGTACTGTTCGCCGGTCTCCTTATGCAGCACCTGATAGACCACCCCCATGCCGCCGCGGCCTAGCTCGCGGAGGACGTGGTAGCGATCGGCGATCAGGGTCGGCGGCATAAAGTCCTATCTACAATACGTGTATCCAGACTGAGGATTAGGTCGGTTGGCGCAGCTCGGCGGAAGGGCGATAAAGTCGCACTCAATCACAGTGACTGCCGTGCCGCACTGAATAAATTCTCCGGCGACCTTTGGCTGAATGACGACGGCGTTGCAGAAGTTTCCGGGTTTGGCGATGGAACAGCCGGTGCTCTGATCAAGAACTACATAGATGGGCTTGGTAATATTGCTTTGGATTTGGGTTGTGCTGTTTCCGATGCTGAAGAATTTGTCAATGGTGCCACTGCAGTCCCAGTCCCAGTCTGCATTCGGGGCCGATGCGTCCTTATAGACGTTTGCCGACGGTATGCGATAGAAGTTTGTGCGGTCGGGCGTCCGCGGGACGTGAATGCAGGTCGTTACTCCGCCCAGGCAGCTGACGGTGCCGACGCTGCGACAGACGCCTTTTTCCTGGTCGTCGGAGCAGTCGGCGCCGAGCGGCAGGCCCTGCCAGGTGGCATCCTCGTCGACGCTGCCGTCGCAGTCATCGTCGAAGCCGTCGCAGGTGGCATCGCTGCTGCGGGGCCCGACGGCGGCGAAACCGGGGCGCGTGACCCAGGTGCCCGCTTTGCAGTCTTGCACCTCGGCTTTGCAGATCGACTTAGGGCCATAGGTGAGATTCGGATTGGTTAATGTCTGGGTCTCCCCATCGACACATTTGATACAGCCTTCGGGATCCTGATCATCGACTCCACCGTCGCAGTCGTCATCCCGTCCGTTGCCGCATTTTTCAATAATCGGGTCGATACCTTTGCAGCTGCTCCATTGCATATTAGGGAGGCAGATCTGCTCTTCATTCGTGCAAATCGAAAGGGGATTGACGGTGTTGGTAACAATGCCGGCTCGCGGTGGGCAGGGCCGGCGTTCATCGATTTTTGCGCAGTTACAGAAATCGGGATTGTCTTTGATGCCATCGCAGTCGTCGTCAAAGCCGTTCCCGCAGATTTCTTTATCAAGACAAGCCGGGAGATCATACGTTCCCGCGGTGCAGGCACTGATCAATAAGACCAGGCCGCTAAGGAGGGTCCTTCGGTACGCGCCGCGCGGAGCCGGGGCGCGGCCGCCCGGGGGGAGGGCGGGAGGCGTGAGCGACGCTGCGGTCCAAGCTCCGCCCGGCGACGAGTCAGGCGGCGGGCCAACGGGGGTTTCGAGCGGCGCTCTGGCAGCGTTCATGGCAGTCCTCCCCAGGTCATGAGTCGTAGCCCACCGAGCGTGGTGAGGGCCGTGGTGCGAGGTCGATCGGCCCGCGCACTCGACCAGTCGGCCGTCAGGGCCAGGCCCACGGTGGCGATGGCGAGGGCTCCCGAGAGCGGCGCGAATCCCGTCGCGACGCCGGCCATGACGCGGATGCGGTCCCGCGTTGCAAAGGCTTCCCGCGAGGGCTCGGTGGCGACGCCTGCGGGGGGACGGTTCGCGGCATCCTCGCTCTGCGCCTGGGCACCAAGGGCGATGGCGGTCACCAGGGTGGCTAGCGAAAGGCCGCCGAGCGCCAGTGCGGCGGCCCGCGGGGTGGCTCGGTGCAGGCTGGGGTGCAGGCTGACCAGCTCGCCATTTTCCAGTCGGCGCTGCCAGCGCACCGGGCGATGGCCGGGCGCCCGAATCAGCAGCCGATGCAGCCCCGGGTCGAGATACAGAAACGTCGTCTCCTTGGCCACCGCCGACGGCTGCCCATCGACGATCAGCAGGGTTCCGCTCGGGGCATCGGGCAGGCTGAGACGCACCTCGGCACTGGCCTCGCGCTCGGACAAGATATCGACGCGGAGGTGCTTGCCCGGGCGGAGCT
>DAORCZ010001342.1:0-2237 GCA_035345735.1 Pseudomonadota bacterium
GGAAGCCGTCGGAACATGGACAAGGTCGGCGCGATCGCCTCGATCTGTATATAACCATAAGCGAATAAAGGTTGGTCGACCTATTTTTTTGGTGTGGGGAAAATTCAAACTGCATGTTTTTGCCATTTTCTTTTGTTTGGCGCGGAAACTGCCAATGAAGATTGCTGCATGAATTTGATTGATTGTATTGAGGTTCACCGCAGCCAATCGTCTTCCGCTCATCCACCAGAAATTAGGAGAAACACCATGAAAACTTTGAAACTGTTGCCGGTCATGCGTAATCGGTAACCAAGCCGTCCTTGCACCCGCGCGGGCGACGCCCACAATGTAAGCGCCCATCCCATCCATCTGTAGGAGGCCCGAGAAGAGGGTAACCGGTAACCTACCGGCGTGCTTGTCGCCTACCTGGGGATGCGGTAGAGGTCTGAGCGCAGGGGATTGGGGGGCGAAGTGTTGCTTCCAGAGGCGTGGCGTAAGCAGGGCGACTTCGGCGGCGGGGTGGCGGGCGACGCGCTGGAGGACATTCATCAGGTAGTGGTAGGTGTCAACACCGATTGAAAACTGACACAGTTTTTGGGTAAGCAGCGACCAAGAACTGATACACCACCCAGTAAGCGATATGCCGAGTCACGCGTGGTAGGGGCACTTCCGTTCGGGTGCGCCAAGCGCGTTGGCGGCGCAGTCCAGAGCGGGCGAAGCCCGGCGGAGCGTACTCTTGACGGCGACGGCAACGTAGCGACGCTGGCGGGCTCGGGGCGGGCCGCAGCTTGTTGCGGCCTGCCCCCGAGCCCGTCCGGCGGCGAGGACTCCCCGCCCTGGGGCGGGGATAGGGGTGGGGCCCAATAGGACACTGGGCCACCGTGCTTCGATCCCCCCCCCAGCCACGGACCTCAGACTGCCACGGCTATGGCCCGCTTTCCAGGAACGGTCCCTGCTTAACGCTGGTGCTTGAGGCGATAGCTTTCGCCGGCCATGGGCACGATATGCGCATGGTGCAGAAACCGATCAAGAAGGGCCGCGGTCAGCGTGGCATCCTGCGCGAAGGTCGCGTCCCACTGGCCGAACGGGAGATTGCTGGTGACGATCAGGCTGCCCTTCTCGTAGCGGGCCGCAATGACCTGGAAGAACAGGTTGGCCTGTTCGCGATTCATCGGCAGGTAGCCGATTTCGTCAATGACGAGCAGGCGATAGGCGGTAATCGCCCGCTGCATCACGGCCTTGAGCTGGTTTTGCGCGTGCGCCACCGACAAGGTCAGCAGGAGATCGGCGGCAGTGGTGAAGCGGGTCTTGATTCCCGTCTGGGCCGCCCTATAGCCCAGCGCGATCGCCAGATGCGTCTTGCCAACGCCGGAAGGACCGACCAGGACCACGTTCTCCTGGCGCTCGACGAAGCCCAGTCCCGCCAGCTCGTCGATCTGGCTATTCTTGACGCCGGCGGCGAAACCGTAATCGAATTCATCGAGCGTCTTGATCGCCGGGAAGCCGGCGAGGCGCGTGAGCAGGCTCTGCTTGCGGATCTGCCGCCCCGCCACTTCGGCTTTCAGGAGCGCTTCGAGGAAGTCGCTGTCGCCGGTCTGGCTGCGCGCCGCCTCCTGCGCAGCCCCCGCGTCCCCCTGCGCGATGAAGGGCAGGTTCAGGCTCTCGCACAGGCCGATCAGTCGTTCGTGTTGCAGGTTCATGCGCGGACCTCCTGCAACTTTGCGAGCAGTTGCTCATAGACCGCCAATGGAGGTTGCTGTGGCGTCGGCGCTTCGAGGCGCGCAATCACCGCGACCGGCCGCTCGGAGGGCACCGGTTGCGCCGCTGGTGAAGGCCGCGCTGCGGCGATGTCGCCTCGCCAGGGGGGCACCGCCTGCAGATGGGCGCGCTCTTCTATCAGCCGCTCGGCAGGTTTCTCCTGCGTCGTGCCGTGTGTCCGGACATTGGCCACCACCTGCAGCCAACGCCGCACTTCGGCGTTGGCCGTGACCACATCTTGCGTCACTCCGGCCTGCTTGAGCTTGGTGACGAGCGGCACGTAAAAGGAGTGACGCAGGTAGCCGTTGAAGCGCTCGACCTTGCCCTTGGTGCGCGCACGATAGGGCCGACAGAGCTGGATCCCGAAGCCGCAGTGCCGCGCGTAGTCGGGAAAGCCGCTGTGGTACCGGTGTTCGCCCGGACCCCCGACGTCGCGTTCGAGGACGATGGTCTTCATGTTGTCGTACAGCAGGCGTCTGGGTACCCCGCCCAAGGCCACA
>DAORCZ010001343.1:0-2237 GCA_035345735.1 Pseudomonadota bacterium
CCGGCAGCGGCCGACCGCACAAGGGCATCGACCTCTTCGCGGACGCAGGCACGCCCGTGCTTTCTGCCGACTTCGGGCATGTGGCCCGCGTGGTGGACGGCAGGGCCGGCGATCGGGACAGCCTGGTGCGTGCGGGCCTCTTTGTCGATGTGCTGTCGTTCGAGGGATGGGTCTATCGCTATCTGCATCTTGGATCTGCCGACGTGCGGACGGGTGACTTGGTTCGCGCAGGACAGCCCATCGGCACCGTCAGCGTGGCGGGTCAGAGCGGCGTTGAGCACTCGGAGCCGCATGTCCATTTTGAGATCCGAGCGTCCGACTGGGATCGGGTCGCTGGTGACTATGGGGAGCCGATCGATCCGCTGTCGGTCCTCCCTCGCAGAACCTGGCTCGTGTAGCGGAGGAGATGACCATGTCCACAGTTCCAGGCACTGAGCTAGATCGCACCCGTCGGCAGTTTGCGGACCTTTCGGGCCGGCTCCTGCAGGCCATTGCCGGCAGCGCCAAGTACCTGCCATCCGACGAGGCCGCACTCTTGCGGCGGCTGAATCCGAAGGTGCTGGCAGGGGCTGCCCTCCTGCTTGCGACCTGGCAGTACCCGAGCCGCGCTTGGTCGGTGCTGGGCGAGCTGGGCGATCGAATCATGCCGCTATGGGCCCAGCTGGACGAGCTCTCACCGTACCTACTGCCGCTCATGCAAAAGCCTAGGCCGAATCGCGAGTTCGCCGAGGGGCTGCAGAAGTTGGGCATGCCCCTTCTCGTCGCCATCCTGCAGAGTCCAGCCTTGCAGATTTGGGCACTGGCCCTCGCTGACAAGTTTCTGCCGTCGTCACCTGGCTATAGCGGCTAGGTGCTTTGTCTCCCTTGCTCGTAACCGCAAGACCTCTAAGTCTCTGAATTTCTTTGGGGATTGGCCGTCTTGGTGCTAACTCTCCAAGGAGGTCTCATGCCCACAAGAATTCTCGCGGTTGCCAGCCAAAAGGGTGGCAGCGGCAAAAGTACGCTGGTGACGGGTCTTGCCGCTTCGTTCATTTCCTCGGGCCTCAGCGTTTGCGTGCTCGACGCTGACAGCCCACAGCACACGCTCTTGCGGTGGTGGGAGGTGGCGAGCACGCTGCCCCACTTTGCGCCTTTGACGGTCGAGCCAGCCCGGCAAGCTGACTTGCACGGCCGCGCATTGCCTGCGGCCGATCTCGTGCTTATCGACTGCCCCGGCCGCGTCGATGCCATCGTGCGCAGCGCGCTCGTGGCCGCGGACGCGCTTGTCGTGCCTCTACAGCCCACCTACCCAGACAGTTGGGCGCTCGCCGGCCTGGTGGAGAGCGTGGCCGCCGCTGTCCAAGCACGGAAGCGGGCGCTGCCGGGGTTTGTGGTCCTCAACCGCATCAAACGGGGCACGCGCCTCGCCAAACAGGCCGAGGGCCTGGGCCAGCTCCTGCCGGCCGGCTTCACGCTCCTAGATGCGCGCCTGCGCGATCTGCAGGGGTTTCAGGTGGCCATGGGGGCTGGTGATACGCCCCTTGGGCTTGAGCCTGGCGGGCCCGCTGCCGAAGACCTCAGCGCCGTAGCTGCCGAACTCCTAAAACACGTGAGGATTCCCGATGAAAAACGCCGCGAAAAAAGCGCCGCTCGCCCCGCTGCTGCCCGCTAAGCCTGCCACTGACCCGGTCGAGAACTTCGTCGAGCAGCCTAAGAGGCGGGTACAGGCTTACCTGCCTCAGCCGACTTTCACAAAGATGGCGGTCCACTGCGCGGAACGTGACATCGACCTCAGCACCTTTATCGCAGAGGCAGTCGAACGGGCACTCAGCGAGATAGGTAGACCGACATCGCGCGGGGGTATCCGACCATGAGCGCCTCAAGTCAGACCCCGGTGCAGCTCGCGACCTTCGCCGATCTGGCCGCGATACCCGAGAGCGATCGGTTCCATGAGATCCTGGACGGGATGCTCGTCCAGAAAGAGGCGACGAGCGGCGAGCATGCGCTGACCCAAGGCGCTGTCCGTGCCAAGCTCGATGGCTTCAGCGGGCACAAGAACGGCCCGAGCCGCCCTGGTGGCTGGTGGCTGCTGACCGAGCCCACGATCCGCTTGAGTGCCTATCAGACTGCCCGCCCAGACGTTGCCGGCTGGCGCCGAGAGCGCATGCCCGAGCGCCCAAGCGGGTTTCCGCTGCACCTCCGGCCAGACTGGGTTTGCGAGATCCACGGGGCCGCTGACGCGCGTCGCAGGGACACCT
>DAORCZ010001344.1:0-2235 GCA_035345735.1 Pseudomonadota bacterium
GGTGCGCGCAATGCCCTGGCTCGCGGCCTCGTACGGCTTCATCCGCGCGCGCGTGTCGCTGTTCTCCGTGACGCGTTCCGACGTGATGGGGACGTGGCGCGAGCACTGGAGCCACGGCCAGTGGCTCGCGAGCGGCACGCTGGCGCAGTGGGGATCATCGCAATTGAGCTACTTTGTTGTCGCAGCCATGCTTTCACCCGCAGCAACGGCCCTATTCGCAGCCAGCCGCAACATCTTGGGGTTCACCCATGTGTTTCTCAACGGCCTGGAAAATTTCGTGCCGAACATGATGACGAGGCGCCTCATGGATAGCGGACTCGGCGCCATGATACGGTGGCTGAATCGCTTTCAGATACTTACCACCGCTCTGATGACAACCTATTGCATTGTCATTGCGGTCCTGGCGAAGCCGCTGCTGCACGTTGCGTTTGGGGACCAGTACGCCGACGCGCCGAAGATCGTGGTATTGGTCGCTGTGAGCTATCTCGTTATTGGCCTTATTCGGCCCCTAACCATTGCTGTGCGCGTTCTCGGCGAGCCGCGCTGGATCTTTCTGGCCCACCTGGCAGCGGCGATTATCTCGCTGCCGCTGTCTGCGGCGCTCATCCATGTCGGGGGCGTCTTTGGCGCAGCCATTAGCCTAATCGTTGCTCAAGTCATCGCTTTCATCGGCGTTGGCTTTGGCTATCGACGCGCTGTGGCACGAGCGCGAACGGCACGTAGCGCCGAGGATGCGCGCACAGATGAATCATTGGCGGCGGCAGAGAATGCTGTCGCTTGAGCCGAGGAACAAAGGGGCGTTCGTCATGGTAGATATTGAGCTGGTCCAGACGCAAGTTATCGACGAACAGGAGAGCTCGGCGTCGTGTCTTCTTGTAGATTGCTTTGCGGCGCTCAACGCAGCCCACGTCGGCTATCTCGTGTTGCATGGCTATGAGCATCTGCCTCGCGAGTTTCCCCACGAAATCGATATGGTGGTCAATAGGAGTGAATTCCAGAAGGCGCTGGCCATTCTAGAATCCTCGGCCCATCAGCACGGCTGGGCTGTCGTCAACTACGTGCAGCATGAGCATACCGCAGTTGCTATGGAGCTAGCCCGCCAGCTTGACTCTGGACACGTCGAGACACTGACGCTGGACTTATGCAGCGACTACTGCTGGAGCGGCATCGTCTACCTTGACAACGACTCGCTCCTGCGGGGCCGGCGTGCCTTCCGGGGTTTCTATGTGCCGGCGGCCGCAACCGAGCTGACCTACCTGTTGGCCAAGCGTGTTCTCAAGCGTACGCTGCAGCCCGAACACGAGGCCTACCTCGCAGACCTGTTCGAGACTGATCCGGTGGGCGCGAGGAAGATGTTGAGCAGGCTGTGGGACGGCGTGTGTCTCGATTTCATTTGCACGTCCCTCGCTCAACGGCGCGGCGCACTGTTGGGGAACCTCAAGGCACTGCGCTCCCCGCTCGGCAATCGCGCCCTGCGTCGGACGCTGCGCCAGCGGCCCTGGGCGTTTGTGCTGGAGTCAAATCGTCTGTTGCGGCGTATCTACCATCCCATCGGCTATACCATCGCTTTTCTCGGCCCCGACGGCGCGGGCAAGACGACGGTAGCTTCTCTGGTAGCGGAGGAGTTGAAGCGCATTTTCCGCGGCACCGAGATCATCCACTTCCCATTTCGTCTCTCGCGGCAGGCGCAGGCCATCACGGTTGTGCCTGACCCACATGGCAACCCGAACCGGTCGATGGCGGCGAGCCTGATTAAGCTGGTCTACTACGTCGTGACCTCAGTGTTCGGCCACTACACGCGCATCCAGTATCTCACGGCGCGCAATCGCCTCGTCATCTACGATCGGTGCTTCTACGACCTTGTCGCGGACCCACGACGGTATCGCTTCGGCGCCCCACTTTGGCTTGCCCGCCTATCTGGTCTCGTTGTCCCGCAGGCGGAATGCACAATCGTGCTCGACGCGCCGGTGGAGGTCCTACGGGCGCGTAAGCAGGAGGTACCGCCGGAAGAGGTCTCGCGGCAGAGGCAGGAATACCAGATGATTGCCCAGAGACTGCCAAGAACCAGGCTTATTGACGCCTCGCGCCCTCTGCAAGATGTGGTCGCGGGGGTCAACAGCGCCCTGCTGAGTTTCCTGGCTCACCGTGCCAGTGAGCAGAAGCGCTCCTTGAGGCTGTCCTGATGGACGACCGCTCATTGAGCTGGCTGCCGCTACTGCCTCCCACCACTACGCT
>DAORCZ010001345.1:0-2228 GCA_035345735.1 Pseudomonadota bacterium
AATCTGGAACTGCGCTTCGTAGGTCTCGGCTCGCTGCTTGACCACGTCTTCCAGGTACGAAAGGCCCCGCTCACGCTGGCCGCTTTCGTAGAAGCACAGGCCGAGGACGGTCTTGATCGTGAGGTCGCTGACCGACAGTTTCTCGGCCCGCGTGAGCAGCTCAATGGCTTTGGTGTAGTCCCGTTCGCGGAAGTGCAGCGTCGCCCGCTTGACGAAGGCCTCGACGCGGTTTGGGTTGATCTTGATGACCTGGTCGTAGAGGTCAGCCGCCCCGGCGTAGTCGCCGGCGTTGAACTGCTCTTCGGCCTTCTTGAACATCACGTCCTCTTCGGTCTCGCTGCCGGCCCGTCCCTGCGCCAGGGCCGTCGAGGGCGAGAGGAGCACCGTCGCAGGCAAGAGCGCCGCCGGCAGGAGAGCAAGCCCCAGCGAGGCTAGCCCCCCCCGCAGCCAAGCCGAGGCATTGCGAGAGGGGGGATTTTGCCCAGACGAGGCTGCGCACGAACTCTGCGAACTCCGAGAGGCACACATCTCGCCATCATACCGCGAAGCCCCCGGGCGATGGGGGGGCGAAAACCGCGGGTGCATCCCCGCTGGCTCGCCGCCGCGCCCCGGGGTGAAGGGGGCCGGCTACGGCGTCTGGTTTTGGAAGATGTGCACGACGCTGCACGAGGCCGGGCCGCAGGTCACTGAGGCTGGCTCGGCGATGACCAGGTCGTTTTTGCCCGCACCGTCGGCCTGGCCGATGGCCATGGCGGAAACCTGCAGCGTCCCCGGCAGCGTCAGGTCGCTGGGCGAGCGAACAAAGCCGGTCTCGATGCCCAGATAGAACTCAACCCGACCGCTACGCGCGATGGCGAGATCGTTCAGACCGTCGCCGTCGAGATCACCGACCGCCAGGGCCGGAATGGGCAGCGGGGCCGTCGCCTTGTAACCGATCAGCTTGCCGAGCTCGCGAGAGCGATCTTCGGAGTAAAGAAAGCTGCTGCCATCAAACACGAACAGCGCCGGCTCGCCCTGCGCGGTCGCGCCCAGCACGCCGGGGCCGTTGCCGTCAGCGCGATCGGCGTACGCCGCGAGGAGAGTGAGCGCGGGAAAGCCCAACGGTAGGTTGATGAGCGCGCGGGGCGCCGGGGCCTGTCCGAACTTGCTGAGGAAGGATCGCAGGTCGCTGCTGGTCTGCACCAGGAGCCCAAACACCGATGAAGCTGGCGATAGCGCCATGGCCATAAGCGGCATCGGCAGGCTGCTTATCGCCCCACGCGACTCGCCCACGCTGTCGCGACTGAAGGCGGTCATCAGCGTGTAGTTCATCGTCGCGGCCCCGGTCTGCACGAGATAGGCGGCTCGCCCTGACTCGTTGATGCCGCCAAACGGCCAGAGTCCGAACGGCGATGGGGGCTGCGGCCCGTCCACCCAGCTCATGGTGGCGCCGCCGCTGCGGCTGACTTCGCTGCGCGCCATGCCGCCCGCGTTGGTGTAGTCGCGGGACAACAGGATCTCAGACTGCGGCGCGGCGGTCTGGCCGACAAAAACACCGCGCACCGTAAGTCCCGTCGCCCCGGTTGGTGCGGCAATCAGAAGCGGGCTGCTCGCCGATTCGCTGAAGGTGAGGGTCGGTGGCGCCTCGACTAGGACGCTGAAATCGATCGTGGCCGAGGGTCCACCCAGCGGTCGATTCTGATGCCGCATGTCAAAGCGGAAGGCATACGTCTGCCCAGCCACGAGGGTTCGGGCCAAAAGCGGGCTGAGGCTCGGACTGTACGCGCCGGTGCTCTGTCCGACCGGCAGCGGGTCGAGCGGAATTGAGATCGCGCTGCTGGTGTCTTTGAACTCAAGCTGACCGTGCAAGCTGTGTTCGAAGTAGGGCCAGGGGCCGCTCTGGGTCACGGTCAAGCGATCGCTGCTCAGCGTGTGGTCGCGTCGGACGGTGACCGAGTTGGGGCTGATGCTCAGGCCGGGGAGCTCGCAGGCCGAGCTCACATCGCACTCACCGCGACAGGCTGCCTGGCCCAGCGAAGCCGTCAGCAAGAGCCCGCAAAGCCAGCCTCCGTACCCCCGGTTGTCGCTTGTCGTTGCCATCGCCGATCCTCCTTGCGCTAGGGGCCAGCCGTCGCTGCGGGTGGACGCTGCGGCGCCGGACGATCGCGGAACAGCCGCAGCGGATCCAAGAGGACCGCGACCCCACCAGCCACCAGGCCCACGCCCATCACCCAGGTGCTCGGCACCGC
>DAORCZ010001346.1:0-2224 GCA_035345735.1 Pseudomonadota bacterium
CCCTATGCCTATCTGAACCTGCGGGTGGCGCGTCAGAACAGCCCCAGCAACCCAGCAACCCCCAACCCGACGAGCTTCAAGGTCCAGCTCATCGATTCGGCCGGCAACAAGTCCGCGGCGGTCCCCCTGAGCAACTACCTGCGCCTGACCGGCCCAGTCGGCGGCCCGGCCGGCCTGCACATCCTTTTGCAGAGCGCGCAGATTCCGCTGACCAAATTCGGCACGTTTGCGCTGACTCGGCTGCGTGGGGTTCGCCTGCTGTTTGATGACACCGCGCAAGGCGCGATCTACGTGACCAACCTGCGCTTCTCGAACTCGCAGGTGCCGATGGCCCCGCTGGTCGCCAGCCTGTACGGCTCGGAGTCGGCGGCGCAAGACGACGAAGTCAGCTCGCAAATCGCCAGCGATCAGAGCTACGACCGCCTCGCAGCCGCCGCAGCCAACACGGCCGCATCCAGCCCGGATGTCGCCCTGCCGAGCGATGCCCGTTTTGCAGCGATTCACCGCGTGCGGCGAGAGGGCGCACTGACGGGCGAGTACGAGATCGAGCTACGCAGCCGCTCCGGCTTCCCCGTCCGCAACGAGCTACCAACGCTGCGCATTGCCGGTCGTGACTTTTCGCTGAGCCACTATCCCGAGAGCGGCGAGACCACCAGCCTGTTCTTTACGCTGTCGGCGGGTGAGTTTGGCAGTCTGCCCGACGGCGCCGAGCTAGGGCTGCGCTATGGCCAAGCCAGTGAAGGCAGTGACGCGGCACGCGCGCTCCCCATGGCTCGCCTGGGCCGCCTGAACAAGAGCCTGATCAGCGACTAGTCATGGCAGCCCGACTGGCAGAAGACTCGCTGGGCCGCAGGCTGCTGCGCACCATGCTGCGTAGCGTCGAGCGCTATGACCTGATCCGGCAAGGCGATCATCTGCTGGTCGCGGTCTCGGGGGGCAAAGACAGCTACACCATGCTCGACCTGCTCCTGCATGCGCAGGAGCGGGCGCCCATACAGTTTCAGATCACCGCCGTGCACCTCGACCAGGGGCAGCCCGGCTACGATGGGGCACCGCTGCGACGCTGGCTGGAGGCGCGCGGGGCGCCCTTCGAGATCCTGCACGAGGACACCTACTCGATCGTCAAAGAGCTGACGGCCGAGGGCGGAACCTACTGCGCACCGTGCTCGCGCCTGCGTCGCGGCATCCTGTACAGCGCAGCGGAGCGGCTGGGCTGCAACAAGATCGCGCTTGGCCATCACCGCGATGACACGCTGCAGACGTTGCTGCTGAACATGCTGTATGCCGGCAAGCTGCAGGCGATGCCAGCGCGCTATCGCACGGATGATGGGCGCTTCGAAGTGATTCGCCCGCTTATCGAATGCAGCGAGCGCGAGATCGCAGCCCACGCCTGCGCCGTCGGCTATCCCATCCTGCCCTGCAACCTGTGTGGCTCGCAGGATGGGCTGAAGCGGCGCGAGGTCGCGGCCCTGCTCGATAGTTTGGAGGAGCGCATCCCCGACGTGCGCTCGTCGCTGCTCAACGCGCTGCGCAACGTGCGCCCCAGCCATCTTTTGGATCTGGATGTCGGGCAAGCCTGGGCCGAGCGCAGCCCGCAAATTCGCCCCCGACCGGCCACCGCGCCGTCTTCGCGGCGAGGCAGCACCGTGCACCTATCCGTCGTGTCTGGAGATGACAGCTAGCCGCAGAACGCGGCAGCGTTACGGCTGATAGCGCAGCACCACGTCGCCGCTGCTGACCGCCCAGGCGTCGGTGGCATTGTTGGCCCAGATGGCGGTGGTCGCGTTGCGTGTCGGCAGCGCCTGCGTGACCCAGTTCGTGCCGTCATACCGGTACACGACGTTGCTGCTGGACGAAATCCAGGCCGAGGTGGAGTTGACGGTGTAGACCTTGGACAGGAAGCTCGTCGTCAGCCCGCCGGTGTTGGTTCCGCTCTGGGCGTGGGTCGACCACAGGCCGGTGCTGCCGTCGTAGAGGACAATGGCGCCCGTGCTGCCTACTGCCCAGATCCGAGCAGGCGAAATGGCCGATCCGTGCATGCTGCTCAGATAGGTGGTGCCCACCGTGCCGGAGATGGCCTGGGTGGCCCACTGGGTCGTGGGCGCGTTGTAGAAGTAGTAGCGCAGCAGAGTGCCCCCCGAGCCGACGACGTAGACCGTGGTGGCTGAGGTCCCCCACACACCGGTCAGCGACTGGGTCGTGATCATGCCGCTCTGGCCATGCA
>DAORCZ010001347.1:0-2223 GCA_035345735.1 Pseudomonadota bacterium
TCAGGTACGCCACCCAGCCGGTCTCCAGAAGCGGAATCAGCCAGGCGTGGTGCTGCCCCGACACCGTCACCGGCCCCGCCACCGCCAGCGTCAGCGGACAGCCGGCGCCAATCGCTTCGTCGAGGATGGTGTAGATGCGCCGCAGATACGCGCCGCCGAACGCCGGCAGGCAGTGTCGAAACAGATCATCCAAGCTCTCGCAGGCATCCACCCGCTTGACGCGCACCGTGCGCCGCGCCGCCGCCGCCTCTGCCTGCTCTGCCGTCTCTGCGCCCGCCGTCGAGCCTGTGTTCTGACAAGGAAATCGAGTCGCCATGGGCGCGCAATATGGATCGTTTGGCGCGGAAGCGGAACTCCCCAAGACACGCTCAGTTCGCGATGGGCACCCCAGCAGCCTGAGGCTGCGCCAAGCGGAGCAAGCGGTAGCGCTGCCCGTCCCGCTCGTAGCTCGACACCACCTGGGCCCCGGCCAGATAGGGCGCGTACATCGCCTGCGCGTCCCCCAGCGTCCAGCGCGCCGCGGCAAACAGGTCGGCCTGCGTCAGCTCTTCCTCCTGCAGATAGACGTGATGCTCGCGCACCGCGGTCGCCAGGTTCTGCGCATAGGCCCGACGCACCGCCTCTTTTTGCGCCGGCGTGTCGTAGAACTCATACGACAGCGAGTGAAACTGCAGCGCCCGACCGCAGCGATAGCGCACGCACGGTTCCATCTCGGGCATGACGCCGATGAACCAGTCGCCGTCGCCGAGCTGCGAACACCCCAGCGCGGCGACGCTCTGATAGACCGGGCACTGGCTGGCCTGCGAGTCCGGCAGGATGCGAAAGCCCACGTTAACGACAGCGAACAGCCCCAGCAGCAGCCCCCGCTCCAGCGTCGAATAGAGCGGCCGGGTGCATTGGTTCACACGATACGCAAATAAAATCAGGAATGGAGCCAGCGACATCAACCAAAATTCAAGATTATCCGAATTCCACCACAGCGTAAATACACTATGCGATATCAGCCAACCCCATAGCGCCCACAGAAGCGGTCGGTCTGCCGGGTTTCCCGGCCCGTTCCGCCGCTCGATGCGGCGCAGCAGACGGAATCCGCCCCGCAGGGCGATACCCACTAACCCCAGCAGACAGCCCAGCAAAAAGAGCGCTCGCAGCGACGGATAATTGAATCCCCATGACCTGATCTTAGCAAGCGGAGCCAGGTACTCCATTCTCGGATAGGCAAACGTGGTCACCACACCGTATAAGGCCATCGGCACTCGCTGCAGTGAAAAGCCATGTCCCCAGACCCCCGCGTGGTATTCGGGAGACATGGCATAGGCCAATAGATACTGCACAAGGCCACGCGGCGTGGCCAGCCCCACCTGGCGCGCCGCCGCCAGATAGGGCAGGCCGCAGGTCAGTGCCGCCGCCGTCGCGTACAGCGCACAAACACTCGCCCGCGCCCGCCCCCAGATCAGCAGGCCCAGCAAGGCCAATGCCGCAAACACCGCCGTCTGATGAAACAGCCCGGCCAGCCCCGCCAGGGAGCCTACCAGCCAGGCCCGGCCCGCCGTCGGCGCTTCCTTCCTGGCCAAGATCGAAAATCCCAATAAATCAAACAGAATATTCCAAGGATAAACTTCCACTGAGGTCGCAACAAACAGCGGAGCATAAGCAACCCCGTAAAAAGCCGCCGTCGCCAATGACAGCGATAAATTATCCGTTAATCTCCTACACAAAATCCCCACCAAGAGCACATTCGCCGCCATCGCCAGACCATTGCAGGCACTGGCCACCGTCATCGCCTCAAATGATGAATATCGACTCACAGCAACATAAACCCAATGCATCACAAAATTGTAAATCAAATGATGAGGATGAAACAGGTCATTCCCATACTTAATACTCAAAGAATAGCCGCACGAATCATAAACATAACTCTTATTCTGCAGCACCCAATACAAAATCAAAAATGCTCCAGCCAAGAGGCCCAAAGCCATCACCGGACGACGAAACCGCAGCACCGACATCGCGCCCGTGTAGCACAGGTCGACAGGCCGACAAAAGAGAGGGGAGCGCCAAGCCTCAGGCCCGCTGCAGAGCCGATCCCCCCTTTGGCATCGCGGGTGCGGCTGGCTCTGGGGCTGGTTCTGGGGCCGACTCTCGGGCCGACTCTCGGGCCGACTCTCGGGCCGACTCTCGGGCCGACTCTCGGGCCGACTCTCGGGCCAACTCTCGGGCCGA
>DAORCZ010001348.1:0-2223 GCA_035345735.1 Pseudomonadota bacterium
GCGTTCCTCGCCGAGACGTTCGACGCAGACATCCCGCCGATAGCTCGCGCCGAAAAAACGGGGCAGCGACCGCACGAGTCCCGACCACAGGAAGATCGTGCCCAGGCCGCCTTCCGAAAGCAGGAGCACCGTCCGCCGTCCAAAGCGGGGGGCGCTCCCGTTCTTGTGTAGCTATTCGAGCGGGCCCCTAAGCTCGGACACGGCGGAGTCGATCAAGCGCCGAGCGATGGAGATTCGGCTCGGGAGCGTGGGCAATTGCGACACGTCAAACCACCCCGCAGACTCGATCTCGCCGTCCTGGGGGCGAATCTCGCCACCGGCCCATTCGCAGTGGAAGGCGACCATGAGGGAGTTCGGGAACGGCCACGGCTGGCTGGCGAAGTAGCGGATTTGCGACACCTGCACCCCCACTTCCTCGGCCACCTCGCGCGCGAGACATTGCTCTAGGCTCTCGCCCGGCTCCGCGAACCCGGCGAGCGCACTGTACATGCCGGGAGGGAAATGCGGTCCGCGGGCGAGCAGCAGCTTATGGCCCCGGCGCACCAGCGCCATCACGGCCGGCGCGATCCGCGGATAGGAGGAAAGGCCGCACGCGGGGCATTCACGGGCACGCTCTGCGGCCCTGGTCACGGTGGGGGCGGCGCAGCGTCCGCAGAAGCGGTGGTTTCGGTCCCAGTCGATTAACTGGACCGCGCGCCCTGCAAGGGCGAAGTGTGCGTCCTCCAGCACGGAAAAGAGCGTGCGCAGGCTCTCGAACCGAAACGCGTCGGGGGGCGGGCCGGCCTCCATCGGTAGCTCCGCCGCCCAGCAGTCGGCACCGCCAAGCCGCCCGAGATAGAGAGTTCTTTGCAGGCTCGACCCGAACACGCTTTCGCTTTTGCGCAGCGCCTGGAGATCGGCAAGCCGCGCCCAGGCGGGGCGCGACGGCACGCGCAGGTCGTCCGAGGGCTGTGGCGACGGCGGTCCCAGCTCCACCAGCAGCCGGTCGCCGCGGAAGACGAACCAGTGGGCCGCGCTATCGGCCGAGCGCTCTGGCGGTGAGACGCGGCTTTCGAATTCCAGAGGGCTGCTGAACGGCATGTCGCGCATGCGCTGATTATAGGAACACCGGTCGCAATCCCTCGCGCCTTCCGCCCCCTCTTTGCACTCCCTGTCCGCCTACTTCCAGCGGGCGATCTTGGGAGGCGATTGTGGCCCGTCTGTGAACACAAGGAGAACCGGGAGCACCAAGATAAATTGCAGCAGGAACGCAGCGAAAAAAACGCCTTGGCGAGTCATGGCATAGAGCACAAAACACCCCAGCGTTGCGACCTTCAGAACACCTGACACGGCCTTCCAGATTGGAGCTCTGCGCACGGCATCGACCTTGTTGCGTTTGAATGTGCGCAGGGGACCCCAGAATCAGGACGCGATCGGGCGCCGCGCGCGCGACAGAAGCTCGCGAGCCCGGGCCGCATCAGGCAGGCCGAGCTGATGCCGCAGGACGTCAGGGATCGGCGCCGAGAGCTCCTGATCGAGCTGCTCAAAGGCCGCGTCGCGTGCACTGTCCACGCGCTCCTTTTCATCGCCGGACAGCCGACTGCAGGCCCAGGCATCCACGTCCCAGGCCAGCTCGGCGTGAGCGAGCTCGTCCTCGGCGATCGTCATCATGACCCGACGCAGCCACGGATCGGCGGCCGTGTGCGCCTGCCACAGCGCCACCATCGCTCCCAGCGTCTCGCGGACGCAGCCCTCGACTGCGTTCTCGATGGCGATCTCCGCCAACGTCCGCACCCGCGGGGGCGACACCTTGACGAGAGCCGGCTGGGCGCCGTAGCGGTACGCCGCTTCCGTCATCAGGTCGGCGTGCTGCTGCTCCTCTTCCGCTGCCCGCAGCGCGGCTTGGACCTGTGCGAGGGGGGCGCCGTGCAAGAGCAGCTCGGAGGCGAGGCGCCAAAACGCCGGGACCGAGGCCGCTTCTAGGTGTGCCTGCCGCGCGAGAAAATCAGCGAGTGGATCGCCTGCGGCCTGAGGGGCTGCGAGCAGACCTTCCGGACGCCGCCCGGCCACGCACGATTGGGCGTATTCGCAGCTGGCCAGGGGCTGCCCGCCCGACTCACTGAAGCGGCACATCGTGACCGAGTCAGCGCTCGGCGTGAGCCGCCTGCAGACTTCCTCGCAGCCTGCATCGGTCAGCCCTCCGTCCCCGAGTCCGCCATCCCCGAGCAGAACGGCCCTCGAGCT
>DAORCZ010001349.1:0-2215 GCA_035345735.1 Pseudomonadota bacterium
CGTATCGTCTCTCGCAGGTCATCCTGCGCTGTCAGCGCTGTGGTGGGCTGCTCGACGTTGTGCACGATGAGCAAGCTTGGCGCTCGCGATCGCCGGAGGCCTGGCGAGGTCTGCTTCAGCAGCGTCAGCTGAGTAGCGATCCCGTCGACCAGAGCGGGGTCTGGGCGCAGCGAGAGTGGGTCCTGCCGGGCCTGGCGTGCGCCGACATGGTGACGCTGGGCGAAGGGCGCGTTCCCCTGGTGCCGATGCCGGTCCTTGGTGGTGAACTCGGAGCGAAGTCGCTCTACATCAAGCAGTGCGGCCACAATCCAACGGGGTCCTTCAAGGACGTGGGGATGACGGCGCTGGTCTCAATGGTGCAGTCGCTGCGCCGGCTGTACACAATTCCCGCCATTGCCTGCGCCTCGACGGGAGACACCTCGGCTGCGCTGGCTGCCTATGCGGCGCGGGCGGGGATTCCGGCCATCGTCTTTCTGCCTGCCGATAAGGTCAGCGACGAGCAGCTTGTGCAACCGCTTGCCAACTTCGCGACCACCTGCGCGCTGGACACGGACTTCGACGGCTGCATGCGCTTGGCGGCCGAGTTCTGCGAGCGGCACGGGGTGTACCTCGCGAATTCGATGAACCCCCTGCGCATCGAAGGTCAGAAGACGCTGGCGGTCGAGATCTGCAGCCAGCTCGGCTGGCGCGTTCCCGACTGGGTCATCGTGCCAAGCGGCAACCTGGGACACATCACGGCGATCGGCAAAGGCTTCAAGCTGCTGCGCGCCGTGGGGCTGGCCGAGCGCTTGCCGCGACTCTGTGCGGCTCAGGCGGAAGCCGCATCGCCGCTCTATTCGGCGTACCGCAGCGGGTGGGCGTTTCAGCCGGTGACGGCGGGGCCGACGCAAGCAACGGCTATCCGCATCGGCAGTCCGGTGAACGTCCACAAAGCCATCGCCATCTTGAAAGAGTTCTCTGGCGTGGTGGAGAGCGCCAGCGAAGACGAGATCACGCAGGCCTGGCTAACCGGTGATCGGCACGGCCTGTATGCCGACCCGCAGACCGGGGTAGCGCTGGCCGCCCTCCGTCGCTTGTGTGCGGCCGGTACGATCCGACCGGATGAGCATGTGGTGGTGATCAGCACGGCGCATGGTCTCAAGTTCAGCGGTCTGAAGTCCGCTCACCACATGCGGCAGTCGGGTGATGACGGGCGCGCGGGGCGGAATCCGCCGCGCGTCATTGCCGCCAATCTGAACGACCTAGAGGCCGCTCTCCTGCCGCAGCTAGAGCGAGCTTGAGCTCCGCCTGATCAACCGGCAACCGACGATCCCGCTCTGCTTTTGACCTGCCGCCAGCCGCTCAAAGGTGCCTGCCATGCCTGGGTCGGGACCGCAAATCTTCATTGATGACTTTGGCGGGCGGCTCGGTGTATAGGCATTGCGCCGGCACGTGTAATACGGCTGGCTTGCAGGAACCTCGCCTGGAGCATTGCGATGTCATCGTCACGTACCTTCCGAGCGTTTGCGGGCACTGGCCAAAGGGCCGGCCGCAGTGCCCAACGGGGCACGATCATGGGCACCACGATCGGTCTTTGCGCCGCCCTACTGTGGCCTGGCTGTGCCGACTATCTGACCGGCCAGCTAGAGGAGCCGAAGGGGCCCATCCAGGTCACCAAACTGACGTTGTTTGACGCGAGTTCGCGCGATGCCCCGGTCTTCACGGACACCAGTCTGCCCGACTGCAAGATGGCGCCAGACTGCACCAAGCCCGAGAACCGCGAGCTTCGCATCTGCCACGTCTGTTACAACGACGTCTTTAAGGACCGCTATGCACCGCACAAGAGCCCGCCGACTCCGGACTCGGGGGCTGATATCCGTGTGGTGTTCAACAAGGCGGCTTTGCAGTTCGATGGCAAAGAGCTGGGGACGGACTTCGATCCGGCCAAAGAAGCGTCGGCCAGCGATGCCAGCAAGGCGCTGCGCGATGCCGCAAAGATCAGCTGCGCAGAGTGCGGTGGTCTGCCACCGTTGGCGCGCAGCTTGTTCATCAGCGGCTCGGATGTGTCGTTTGACCCAACGGCGATTCCCTACGGCCCGTCGATCAAGTTCTCGGTGAGCGGCGATCCGCGGTCCGCGCTAGAGCCCGACAGCAACTACATCGTGCAGGTCGACAGCAAGGTCGCCGGGCGCGATGGCGAGCGCTTTTCGGCCACGCCTGAGCAGACGGCTCTATT
>DAORCZ010001350.1:0-2204 GCA_035345735.1 Pseudomonadota bacterium
GCACATTCGTCCCGGCATGCACCACCAAATCCGGCCAGCCGTCGCCGTTTAGGTCGGTGTCAAACGATCGCTTCTTTTCCGTCGCTGGTGGGCATAAAGAAGGGAAGCGGGTGGGGTCCTTGTCGGGCGGCCGTGGCGACATCCTCCAGGATGGTGGTGATGCGGGGGCGTCGGCACGATCCCCCAATCGAACCAATTCGGTCGCTGCGCCGATTCGATGGGCTGGTCGGCGGCGAAAGCAGCGCACTCGGCCGCTGGCGTGGTGGCGGCGACAGAGTGTCCTTGGGGAATTCCGTGCGCGGTGGTGGGTTGTGGCGGCTGTCGGCAGTGCAGGCCACCGTGCGCTCGCATGCGGCAGCCTGATGGGCTCTGACTCGCCGCGCTTTCCAGGAGTTCACGGACGGGACACTAGGCCATTCGCAGCGCGTCTGACACCCGCTCCATCACCCAGGCGCGGTGAGTGTCGACAAAGAAGTGGTCCGCATCGACCTCGTGCAGCGCAAGGTGGGTGGCGGCGGGATTCGTCGGTGCCATCAGCTGGCGCCAGGCCTGTGCATCCGCCCGGCTGACCCAGAGATCTCGCCGTCCGTGCAGGACCGTGAGCGGCAGATCCAGCGGGTGATCCGCAACGTACTCGTAGGTCTCAAACGCCGTCAGATCGGCGCGCAGCGAAGGCAGCCCGACCTGCATCAGATCGGCGTCATCGAGAAATTGTCGCGGCGTCCCATAGCGCCGGTGCAGCTCGTCTTTGAACGCCCGATCGTCCAGGTGGAACATCGGCGGCTGGCGGCGCGGTAGGTGCGGTGGACGCAGCGCACCTACGATGAGCGCGCGCGGTGGGGTGCCCGCCGCGACCAAGCTGCGCGCAAGCTCGAAGGCCAAAAGCGAGCCAAAGCTGTGGCCGAAGAGGCCGATCGGGACCGGGCTCAAGGCCTGCAGGGCCCGGACGATCGCGGCAACGATATCGGCGATGCGCGTAAGACCCGGCTCGCTCAAGCGATCCTGCCGAGCTGGAAGCTGCAGCGCACGGACTTCCACCGTCTGCGGCAACGCTCGCGTCCAGTCACGAAAGATCGTCATTCCGCCGCCCGCATACGGCAGGCACACAAGTCGCAGACTCGGCTTCGCCACCTCGCGTGCTGTGCGCAGCAGCTGATCGGGCTTCATGGCTGGTGCTCTCCCTGGACACTGCGCATTCCCCAGACCTCCCCACGGCACGCCGAGAAGCGTTGATTATACGTTTGTCGTGGCCCGACATGGCGGCGGCATTGCCGTGGGGGCAGAGCAGGCGAGGACAGCGGCTGGCCTCCCACGGCCGACCTGGTCGCCCAGGCCGATAGACTTGGGAGTCCGACGGCAGGGGGACTGGCGTTTTCGGGCCGGGTCATTGACGCGGTCTGGCTGCTGCGCCGCACGCGCTTGCCTTTGTACTGCCGCCTACGTGATCATCGAGGCTATCGTGGACCCTCTTTGGCGCCGAGCGCGGCTGCTTCCCCTGGGGCTCGCTCTGTGGGCGGGTGGCCTGGGCGCAACGCTGACGTCCCTGCCATCGGCCTTCGCCGAAGACGACACGCCCCTCCTGTGCGTCCTGCGCCCCAAGCAGCGGGGGCTGTCGGTGCGCGATGTGGCGCTGCTGGACGCGACGGTCAGTCGTTGGTTGCGGCAGAGCGGCCGCTTGGCGACCAGCGCTCGCGAGCGCGACCTCATCATCGACCAAGAGGGGCTCAGCAGCTGCTACGACGAGTCCTGCCTCGACCGCATTGGGCGCATGCTGCAGGTCCAGCGTGTCGTCGCGTATCGCGTTTACGCCCAGCCGAGTGCGCCGGGGGGCGCGCCGGACAGCGCTCTTTCGGACCGCCCGCCCGACGAGGAACCCGCTCCCGCTGGCGAACACTGGCGGCAGTTCAGCATCCGCGTCAGCGTGCACAACGTCGAAGCCGGGGCTCGCGGCGGCGAGGCCGAGGCCGCCTGCCCGCGGTGTTCGCTGCAGCAGGCCGCCGGCTTGCTTGGCCGTGCGCTCACCGAAGCCGCCCAGGGCGACACCACCCGCCCGCGCGGTCGGCTGCAGGTGACCTCGGCGCCCCCCGGAGCCACCGTCGTCATCGACGGCATCGAGACCGAGACCACCCCCTACGACCGGCCTCTCTTCGTCGGCCGCCACGAGATTACGCTGCGCCGCTCGGGCTTCCGCAGCCACGTTATGC
>DAORCZ010001351.1:0-2203 GCA_035345735.1 Pseudomonadota bacterium
GCTGGACCCGCGCGCTCTGCCTGGCCCGACGGCGAACACCGTGCTCTTGGCGGTCACCAAGACTGGCCTGGCGCTGCGCTTTGCGTTGCAGCCGCACAGCGAGGTGTCGACGCGCAGTGGCCGCATGTTCGCCAAGCTGCAGACCGGCGATGCCGTGCTGGGCGTGCGCCTGGCCGCTGACTCGGCGCGCGTCAACGTCGTCTCGGCGGAAGCACGCGGCCTGGCCTGCGCTGCGCATGAGATACCGATGCTGTCCGGGGCAGGCAAGGGCGTGCAGCTCATCAAGCTGCAGGACGACGACAAGGTCCTAGGCTTTAGCGTCAGCGAGCCGCTGCGCGTCGAGACCGACAAGGGCGACGTGCTGGACGTGGCGACGATGACCGACATGGCGGGGCGCGGCGGCCGTGGGCGCGAGGTCTTGAAACGCGGTCGCTTGATGCGCTATCTGCCCCCGACTCCGACCGTGCCGCAGCTCGGCGCGGGCAAGCCCAGCCCGGCTCAGCCAGGTGGCGGCGGCGGACCGGCGGACTCGGGCCCGCTGTTTGGTGGCGGGCACTGATTTCGCCCCGGCCGCAACGTCCGCTGCGATTCGCAACTGACTGACCTCTTTTCGTAGATGGGTTTCCGACATGGCGACGAGCGCAACCCCCAAGCAGTCGAGCAAGAGCAAGAACGCGGCCTACACCGCGGACGATATCGTCGTCCTCGAAGGGCTAGAGCCCGTCCGCAAGCGGCCCGGCATGTACATCGGCGGCGTCGACAGCCGCGGCTATCACCACCTGCTGTGGGAGCTTGTCGACAACGCGGTCGATGAGGCCATCAACGGCTTCGCCAGCCAGATCACCGTCACGCTGCACAAGGACGCGCGCTCAGCGACGGTGGATGACAACGGCCGCGGCATCCCGACCGGCATCATGCCGAAGTACAACAAGAGCGCGCTCGAGATCATCCTGACGACGCTGCACGCCGGCGGGAAGTTCGAGGAGGGCAACTACACCCACTCGGGCGGTCTGCACGGCGTCGGCGCCTCGGTGGTCAACGCTCTTTCCGCCGAGCTTTGGGTGCGTGTGCGCCGCGACGGCCAGGAGATCGAGCAAGGCTTCGCCCGCGGCATCGCCCTGGGACCGCAGATCGTCGTCGGCAAGGCGCGCGGCAGCGGATCGAAGCTGTTCTTCCGTCCCGACCCCGAGATCTTCGGCGAAAAGGCCCAGTTCGACTTTGAGCTAGTGCGCGAGCGTCTAGAGGCCAAGAGCTACCTGCACAAGGGCCTGCGCGTCGTGTTTGTCGACGAGGTGGCCGGCACCCGCACCGAATTTCAGCACCAGGGCGGCATCGCCGACTACCTGCAGAAGATCGCCACCGACCGCCAGAAGCCGACGCTGTGCCCCCCCGTGTATGTCGAGCGCGGTGGCGAAGGCGGCGCGACGCGCTTCGAGCTTTCGTTCCTGTGGAGTGAAGGCGATGGCGAGTACATCAAGAGCTTCGTCAACGGCATCCCCACCCCGTCAGGTGGCACGCACGAAAACGGCCTCAAGGCGGGCCTGGTCAAGGGCGTGCGCAACTACATGGACACGCACGGCCTGCTGCCCAAGGGCCTGACCCTCACCGCCGAGGACATCCGCGACGGTCTGTGCGCCATCCTGTCGTGCTATGTGCGCGAGCCGCAGTTCCAGGGCCAGACCAAAGAGCGCCTCAACAACCCCGAAGTCACCGCCGAGCTCGACGGTGCGGTGCGCACGTTTATCGAGGGCTGGCTGAACAACAACGCCTCGTCGGGCGAAGCCATCACCTCGCGCATCATTCACACCGCGCGGGTCCGCGAAGCCGCCAAGGCCGCCAGCCAGGCCGTGCAGCGCAAGGGGCCGGTCAGCCACCGCCTCAACCTGCCCGGCAAGCTCGCCGACTGCCAGAGCAACGATCCCGGTCAGACCGAGCTTTTCATCGTCGAGGGCGACTCGGCCGGTGGCTCGGCCAAGCAGGGGCGAAATCGCAAGACGCAGGCCATCCTGCCGCTGCGTGGCAAGGTCCTCAACGCGGCGCAAGCGACCATCGAAAAGCTGCTGTCGAACAAGGAACTGCAGGACATCGTCTCGGCCCTGGGCTGCGGCATGGGCGACAAGTACGACGAGTCGCGCCTGCGCTACGGCCGCATCTTCCTGCTCATGGACGCGGACAGCGACGGGCACCACATCTCGACGCTGCT
>DAORCZ010001352.1:0-2196 GCA_035345735.1 Pseudomonadota bacterium
CGCCCATGTTCGACACCGACACCGTGCCAAACAGGCGGTTGTAAAGATGCTGCGCCGCCCGCTGTGGCGAGATACGCGCCGGCAGCAGCCGACCTTGCGTGGCCAGCGCTAGCGTTGGGATGCCCGCCGTCCGGGCCGCCTGAATCTGCGTCGTCAGCTCGGCCGCCAGCGCGAACAGCTCGGTGCCCGCGCTCAGCTGATGGAAGGTGACGATCGGCCCAACGTAGAGCCCCAGATCTTCGCCAACCGCAGGTCGTAGCGCGGCGCGTAGATTGACCGGCGTACAGCAGCCAAGCAGCATCTCTCCGACGTGCGTGTCGGCCTGGATCTCGGCCCTGACCGCTCGCAACAGCGCTGCACACAGCGCGCTATGCACGCTGACGCTGTGCCCTCGACAAGCCGCCAATAGCGCATGGGTTTCCACCTGCGACAGCACTTGATGCGCAAACGTGGACTGCCGCTGCGCCGACGGCACGGACTCCTGCTCGCGCAAGAGCTGGGGTCGCCGCGCGAAGTAGGTCCAGGCCTGCTGTCCGATGAAGCGCGCACTCCGCTTGAGGCCCGCCAGCCCTCGCTCGCTCTCTGGCATCAGCGCTTCGATGGCAGGACGCAGATCCAGCGGTGCCAGTTCCACGCTCGTGCTGCGATCGGCATACGCCCGCAAGAGATCGCGGATGAGATAGCTCGCCGACGCACCGTCGGAGATGATGTGATGCATGGTCATCACGAGCTCGCTCTCGTCATCGCCTCGCAGGACCGAGAGCCGAAGGAGCGGCGGCACATCCCAGGCGATCGCTCGATTGCGCTCATCGGTAGCGATCTGCATCCAGTGGCTTGGCGTGCGGCGTTCGATGACCTCGACGGGAATCGCATGATCGCTGGCGAAAAAAGCCGGTCCTGCGCGATCGATCTGCACGCTCACCCGCAGCAGCGGATGGCGCCGCTGAACGCGGGCTAGCGCATCTCGCAGTCGCAGCAGATCAAGGCGTCCTCGCAGCGCCGCGATGGCCACGACGTTCATCGGCGCCGTCTGATCGATCAGCCAGCAGCCGCGCTCGATGTCTCCAAGCGGGCGTAGATACCCCATGGTCTCCTCCTCTTGACTACCCACTCGGCTCAGGTCTTCAGCAGTCCCTCGGCCGACACCGTGCGGCCCGAGTCGGCCCCCATGGTCAGCAGCGGCAGCCCCCCGACCTCGGCGAGCACGCGATCGAGGAGGCGCGGATCGAGCATCGCATCAAGCAGCCGCCGCGATCCATACAGCCAGCGCATCTCTGGGTAGCCAGCGATAAGGACGCGCGCGATGATCGGCAACAGCCCGCGCGCCAAGGCCAAGCGGAACGGGCCCAGCTGACTGCGCAGAAACAGGACGTGTCCGATCTCGTCAGTCAGGATCTCTTTGATGATGAATTCCAGGCGCGCTCGGGCCTGCGGCTGATCGGCGCAGAGGGTCCGCGCCGACTGCAAGAACAGCAGGAAGGTCGCGACACCGATGATCTCGCCACACAGCACCGTGATGTTCGACATGGCCTTCGGCACAGCCAGGATGGCCAGCAGTCCCAGGCGAGAAAGCAGCGGCGGATGGCGAAAGCCCGGTGTGATGCCGATGACCTGATGCAGCGACTCCAGTAGGCGGCTGTGATAGCGCTCCTCCAGATCGATAAACGAGTACGGATCTTCGGCGAAGCTCAGCCGCGAGCGACCGGACGCCTCCAGGTAGCGCACCGCGTATTCCTCCATGCGGCTGCACTTGCTGATGCAGATGGCCCACAGCGTCCAAGGATCTAGCCCCTGTACCGCCACGTCGCTCTTCACGGCGTTCTCGTCGTATACGCGCTGCTCTACCACCGCTGGTCCGCTGCGCCGGATCGGGTCGGTCTGCAACGCACGCAGGCCCGCTTCGCGCCGACTCAGCTGGCCGGTCGCGTGGTCCAGCACGCCATCGCGTTCGCGCAAGAAGCGCAGATATCGCTCGACAAAGTCTCGCCTCTCATCCGGCGGGAGGGCCACAAACATGGGTATGTGCATACGGTTCTCCGACGGGAATATTGGGAATCTCAGCGCAGGCGCTCAAGCGCCCTGCCTGATCACAAAAAAGTCGTCCGCCCAGAAAGTCCGCAAAGAATCTTTGGCCCCCGGGGATCGCGGCAGAGATGAAGGATGCGCGCCCACCACGTAGCCAGGCTGGTCGGGCCG
>DAORCZ010001353.1:0-2180 GCA_035345735.1 Pseudomonadota bacterium
TGGCCTGCGCCTCGCGCGACATCCGCTTCTGGCGGATCTTGTCCTCGATCTCCTGTAGCTCGTTTTTGAACTCGTCGCGCTCGCCCAGCTCCTTCTGAATCGCCTGCATCTGCTCATTCAGATAGAAGTCCTTCTGCGAGCGATTCATCTGCTTCTTGACGCGCGAGCGGATCTTCTTTTCGACCTGCAGAATTTCGATCTCGCCCTGCATGAGCTGCAGCAGACGTTCCAGCCGGCCCGACGGCGACTCGGTCTCCAGCAGCGCCTGCTTGTCGGCCAGCTTGAGCGCGGTTAGCGAGGCCGAGATGGTGTCCGCCAACCGCGCCGGATCGTCGATGGTCGCGGTCGTGGTGACCAGCTCCGGTGGGATGCGGCGGTTGAGCTTGACGTAGTTCTCAAAGACACTGCGTACCTGACGCAGCAGAGCTTGCAGCTCCGTCGGATCTTCGCTTGGCTCGGGAAACTCTTCGATCTCAACCTGCAGGTGCTCGTCGTGGCTTAGGAAGCGGCGGATGCGGGTGCGACGCTTGCCTTCGACCAGCACCTTGACGGTGCCGTCGGGGAGACGCAGAAGCTGCAGCACTTCGGCCAGCGTGCCGGTGGTGAAAATATCTTCCTGCGACGGATCGTTGGTGCGCGCCTTCTTTTGCGCACACAGCACGATCTCGCGGTTGTGCGCCATGGCGTAGTCGAGAGCGTGGATCGACTTTTCGCGCCCGACGAACAGGGGCACCACCATGTAGGGGAACACGATGATGTCGCGCAGCGGCAGAAGCGGCAGTCCACGGGCCGCGCGGCGGCGTCCCCCAGACGACCCCGATCCTGAGGATGAGGAGTCGCCATCATTCCTAGAATTTGTACCCATAACTTCACTTTATCACTGAAGCCGGGACGACTTCAAAAACGCCGGCAGTTAGCGAGTGCGCTGGCGCAGCCACAAGGCCGTAAGACACGGCAGGACGACGAGGGCTGCGAGGAGGCAGGTGACTTCGCCGAGGTTGGCGAGCCGGCCGAACGACTGCAAGGCTCGACTCTTCGACAGCAGGAGCGAGCTATAGCCAATGATCGTCGTGAGTGAGCACAGCGAGACGGCGGTGCCAGTATCCGCAATGACCCGCGATAGCAGCACGGGCAAGGGATCGCGCTCGGTGGGATGCGCGCTCGCAAATTCATGGCGCAGGCGGGCCCAGAGGTTCGCTGCGTAGTCTGCTCCGACCCCGATGCTGATGGGCAGCGCCGCGAAGTTGAGAAAGTTCAGTCGCCAGCCGAGCAGCCCCAGCGCGGCAACCAGCCAAAACAAGCCCACGGCGAGCGGCAGCAGCACCAACGCGCCACCGCGGATCCCGAACAAAATCCCGACGAGCAAGCAGACTCCCAGGAGGGCGCAGAGGATCATGCGTGGGGCGTCGGCGATAATTAGCTCCAGCATGCTGGCAAACAGCGTCGATGTTGCTGCGGCGATCCAGGTCTTGCCGAACAGGTTCACGCGCAGCGAGCGATCAAGCCGGATGAGGTCGCGGCCATCGTCTTCGTTGAAGCGATGGGGATCGGCATCAATGCCGATGAATCGGCCGAGGGTGCCATCGACCTCGGTGAAATTTTCGCGCAGCCGATGCGGCAGATCGGCGATGTCCAGCTTTCGCAGACCGTCGGGCGGGCGGAAATCCTGCAGGTCGCGCCACTCGTCAGCCTCCATGTACTTGCGGTAGCGGTCGAGCGTGGCCCGCAGATGATCGAGGATAGCCAGCTTGGCTTCCTGTTCAGTGGGCAGGATGCTGTGCAGGGTGCGCACTTCGTCTAGCACCCGACGGTCGCCGAGCGCCCGATCCTGGGCCCGCAGAGCCTCGGCAACGGCGTCGGCTTGATCGGGTGTATCGACCAGGATCACGCCATCGCGGGCGATGTGCCCGGCTCCGAGGTTGCCCATGCCTAAGTCGTACATGATGCCCCACAGCCGGCTGACCTCTGGGGTATCCGTGCGCAAAGCGCTGGGGCTGTAATCGAGCGGCGCGGCCAAGAATCGCAGCGCCGGGCGAGCGAGAATGGCCGTGCTTAGGCACAGCAGCAGGGCGACGGCTACAGGCCGCGTGGCCACCAGACGGCCGAGCCGTGCAAAGGTGCTGCGTAGCGGTGGGTGGACCGCGGTCATGCTGAGCGGTGACCATCGTTCCGCCCAGGCG
>DAORCZ010001354.1:0-2180 GCA_035345735.1 Pseudomonadota bacterium
GCGGCATCGCTGTCGGCATCGCCGCGCAGGCTGTAGGCATCGCCCAGGATGGTCAGGGTCTGCGCGATGTTTTCCGCATCACCTTCCGCCACGAAGTGCGACAGCGCCAGCACGATGTCGTCGATCGCCGCCTGCCACTGCGCCCCGGCCGCTCGCGCGGCTTCGGGATCGGCCGCCGTCGGCCCCAGCGCAAGAAGCTGCAGCAAGCGGGCATAGCCGCGGGCCTGCCGCGCCTTGTACGGCAGCTGTCGACACCAATCACTGACCTCGGGCCCGACGACCGGCAGACCCAGGCGCGCCCGCGCCGCCATGATCGTCGTCTCTGACAGCGAGAGCAGAGCCGAGAGCTCTGAGATGGCCAGCGGTAGCTCCTGCGCCGCGAGCGCGCTGACCGCGGGCTCGACCTCGGCCGAACCCAAGCCGGGATGCGGCAGCGACCAGTCGACGCTCTGCACGCGCGCCCGGGCCCGACGGAACCACAGCCGCGGCGCGATATCGCGCGGTTCGACACCGGCCGCCTGCAGCGGCGGCGACAGCGCGTCATAAAGCTCGGCAAAGGCGCGGTGCCAGCCGGCGTGCCACAGCGGCGTCTCCAACTCGCCAAGCAGGGTCACCGCCTCGCCGAGCGCCGCCCTATCGCGGCTGGCCCGTTCCATCAACAGCGACATCGCGGTCAGCCCGGCGTGAAGGGCGCCGGGGCCCGGCTCACCGCGCAGGGTGTGCAGAAGCTCATGGAGCCAGCGCCGCTCGTAGACATCGAGCAGGCCGTGGCGGGCCAGGGCCTGCAGCACCCCCTCGCGGGCTTGCGCATTGGCCGGCACCAGCGGCCAGCCGACGTGATCCCCCGCCAGGGTCTCGTGCAGCTGGTGCAGGCGCGGCCCCTCTGACTCGTCGGACGGGGAGCTCCCCTCGGAGAGCCGAGCCACCGGCAGCGGCGCCGTCGTGGCACACAGCGCCCGCAGCAGCGGCATCTGCCGCAGGAACGAGAGCTCGATCGGTCGAATGGCGGTATCGGCCTCGTGCAGCTCGGCGTCACCGGCCAGCCGTCGCAGGGCGCGCTCGATGGTCAGCGGCTGCTGCGGACGGGTGGTGACGGCAACCAGGGCGCACAGCTCAAGCAGCCGGGCATCGCTGCCTTCGCGCGACAGCTGCGACTCGAACATCATCTGGTAGCGGCTGGCGATGTCGCGCTCCAGATAGCCCGCCACCGCCGACAGCCCGGCCTGCGGATCGCGCCCCAGGAACGCATACAGGTTAACGATCTGCGCCAGATCTCCCGGCAGCAGACTCAGCCGACCGCCGGCCAAGATCGCGCGCGAAGCGGCATCGAGACGGCCCAGCCGTTCCTCCAAAAAATCCGCGGCTTCAGCGACGGTAAATGGCCCCGCGGGCAGGCGATTTTCGGGCCGCACCTGCACCAGGCTATTCTGCCCACCAGGCTGCGCAATCAGCAGCACCACCGTCGGCGGAAGCTGCTCGCAGAGGCGGGTGAAAAAGTCGCGCACTGGCGGGCTGACCTCGCCGCCTTGCAAATCGACGCCGATGCACAGCGGACCGCCGGACTGCAGCGCGCGGGCGCCCGACTCGGCCAGAGCCTGGGCGGCGATCGTCGGCAGCGGCCGCATATCGTCGGGCAGGAGCGCCGCCAACAGCTTGCCGGCATGCGACAGATAGGGAAGCTGCTGCGCCATGTCGGCGGCTAGATGTGCCAGCTTTTCGGGCTGGGGATACGGCACGAAGTTCAGCAGGCCGACCTCGCGCACCAGGCGACTGGCGAACAGCGACGGGGCCTCGTCGCCCCAGAGCTGCAGAATGCGGATGAAGCCCCGCCCTGCCTTGCCTCGACGCTCGCGCTCGCCGGCTAGGCCGTGCAGCAGCGTCGCCGACTTGCCTGCGCCGGCCGGTCCTTCCAAGGTGAAGGCACCGGTCCCGCGCGAAAGGCAGCGAGCCACCGCGGCGTCCAGGCCAGGCCGCAGGACATAGCCTGCACTTACCGGCGCAGCCACGGAACGCCCTCCCCGGCCTGCCCACACTGTGCGCTGAATCTGCTTGCAAGCATGGCTGGGATGCTACCATTCCCCGCATGCTAGTGCGTCGCAGAAAGGGTCCTCCCATTGTCTCTGAAACCTCGTCGCCGCCGCTCGCCGCGGGGACGCAAACCCGTCACCTCTTCCGCCACC
>DAORCZ010001355.1:0-2174 GCA_035345735.1 Pseudomonadota bacterium
GATCTTGGTCGATCTTCGCCGCGACCGCGTCGAGAAGCTGCGGGTCGACCGGCGCGTCTTCAATACGACGCTGCAGCGCGGCAAACTGCTGCTTGCGAAAGCCGGCGTCCTGCGCCACGCGGGGATTTGCCAGCTGGGCCTGTAGCTCGGCCGCGATGCCGTGACGCTGCAGGTGCGCTTGATAGGCGGCAAACGGGACGCCAAACCCCGGCGGCACGTTGACCCCGGGCAGGTGCGCCGACACGATCTCGCCGAGGTTTGCCGCCTTGGCCCCGTAGATCGTCACATCGGGGCGCCGCATCCCGTCGAGCGGTCGCAGGTCGGTGACGGCATAGTTGGGCGCCGGCAGCACCACCGCCGCACTGCGCTTGCGCTGCCAGGCCGCGATCTCTGCCGTTGTGGCCGGGCGCAGGGTCATCGCCGCTTCCTGAACTTCATAAAGGACGGTCTTGCCGTTCAGCGCGGCGTAGCGCTTGCCGGCATCGCGGCAGCCGGCGTTGGGAATGCGCCAAGCACGGGCCCGCATATTGACGTGTGAAAGCGGAGTCGAAAACGTCGCCGTGATGATTCCGGCCACCGGCGTGATGTCGGGATACGACTCCTGCAGGATCACGATCTCATCGGGCGCGAAGTCCAGCGCATCTACCGGCGTGGTCGGAGGCACGATGTGCAGCCTGCCGACCGCGCGGCCCGGCGCGAACGCCTGATAGTCTACCTGCTTGTACAGGTCGTCGTTAGTCACCGTGGGAATGTCGGTGAGCGCCGACAATAGTTGTTCCTGCATCACGGACTCCGGACGGAAGAACAGCTCTTTGTCACGGACGAAGAAGGTGCGCAGGAGCCAAGCGCGCACCATGCGCACGCCAGCGGGGTCGATGTGGTCGCCCGCCCAGAACGAAAAGTCCCAGCGCCCGCTCTTGAGGTGATGCGCCAGATAACCCAGCACATAGCTCGGCTTCTTCTGGCCATAGTTCTTGTTGTACTCGTTCAGCGCGGCGCGCGTCTGCGGTTGACCCAGCAGGACCGAAAACACAAAGTCGCGATGCAGCGGGTAGAGCTTGGGATCGAAGTAGTAAATGCGCCCGGCATTCAGATCGATGACGAACTTCCCCCACTCCTGCGCATTGATCACTTCGGCATACGCGGTGTAGGTCGCCGCATCCGGCATGCTCGACAGATACAGCGGCTGCCCCGCTGAGCCGACCGCTGCCGGCGGACCGCTGGGTGCCACGACTGCGCTCGCTGCCGCCGGTGCTAGGGGGGCTCTCGCTACGGCGGCAGCCGGTGCGGGGGCGGCGGGCACGCTAGATGCCGTGGGGGCGGCCGCGAGGGCAAGCGACACCCAAGCCGTCAGCGTGAAGAGCAGCATGCCAAGAGCCCCCATACGCTCGCAGCCAGCCAGACCTTGTGAAGCCATGCCCGATCGTAATCCCAGCCCAAGCGGGACGGGAGTGCGATGCGGGGGTGGCCGACGCGCGCACGGCCGACTACGGCGAGTTCAGTCCACATTCTGGCGTCGCGGTTCTTTGCCCCCGAACGCTGGGTACCCCAGAGCAGATCTCCATCCCGCACGCCGCCCCCTCGCAGCAGAGAACCACCCGCCGTTGCGTTCGTCCCGGCGATCCAACATTGGCCGCAGGGAGGCTTGGGATTCCGAGTTCGGAATTCACAGTGGCCAGTCTGGCCAGAGCCGAGCTGCGGCCCGCCGTACAGCAGGTGCCGGGGAAACTCCCTTTTTAGGAAAAAGGAGTCTGGGCTCGCGGCCTATTCCACTGTCACATCGACGAAAAATTGGTCCAGGCCGCCCAACCAGACGCGGCTGGGGTCGATGCCTTTGAGCGCGCGGTCGCCTTTTTCGGAGTGGCGATGGGCCTCCAAGCGGACCCCCAGGCGGTAGGTGCCGCGCTCTTTGATGCCTAGGGCCGAAAACGGAATGACATAGGAACGGCGAAGCTGAGCCCCGGGCGCCAGGTTGGGCACAGCCTCCGCGGCCTTCAGGTGCTCCCAGTGGCTGACGCCCGCCCAGTCATCGCCGATTCGCTTGCCGTCGGGGCCCACGCGAAATGCCCAGACCGCGTCGAAGTGGTGCGGTGGTAGCGGCAGGCGGACCGACTCTGGGCCGGTGTTGTGGGCGACAAACTCGATCTCGATGCCGCGCGCAGCCAGCGCGACCT
>DAORCZ010001356.1:0-2164 GCA_035345735.1 Pseudomonadota bacterium
ACATCACCGGGCTAATCGGTCGTGACGCACTGGTCGAAAAAGCCGCTCAGGAGGTCCGCAAGGGCCGCCACGTCATTTTGACGGGCAAGGTCGGGGTCGGCAAATCCAGCGTCTTAAACGCGGTTCTGGAGCGTCTGGAGCGGCGTCGTAATGAGCGTTCGCCGGTCGATGTGGAAACGGACGACCCGCCCCGTGAACCCAACACGGAGCCGAACACCGGCCGACCGAGCCAGCGGCAGCGGCGAACGCGGACGGTCATTCATATTGCCGACCACCAGCCCAAGGCGCAATTCATCTGCATCGCCCGTAAGTTGTTGGAAGTCGGCTTGCTCGATCCGCTGGCCTTGGAGCTGCCCGAGCAGTATCAAAACCTGCCACCGGAGCAAATCCCGTGGGCCAAAATCCGGCGGCAAGTCTCGCGCCTGAGTATGCGCGACCTCACAGCGGCGATCATTCCGGCCCTGCACGATCACCACGGCCAGGTGCTCATCGCGGTCGATGACTTAACCAGCGTCACGCCGACACTCGTGGCGTTTTGGCTGGCGGTGTTCGATGCCGCCCAGGTCATCGGCTGCGCCAGCCAGAAGAAAGCCAACCTCGCTAAGCTCTGGTGGAAGATGACGGAGATTGAGATTCCATCGCTCATGCCAGAAGCGACGCGGCAGATTGTCGAAACCTACATCACTCGGCAAGGGATGCTGATTGAGTCGCCGGGCCTGTTCATCGGCCACATCGTCAAGCAATCCGGCGGCAATCCCCAAGCTATCGCCGATATGCTGGAAGATTCCAGCAAGGAGCGGCTGGTGGACAAGCGCAAGATTCGGGAAATGCGCCACGCGGCGGGGGTACGGTACTTCGACTTTACGCCGGTGATGATCGTGGCGCTGGCGTCCATTGTCGGGGCGCGCTATCTCGCAATCGGCACTGGCGACACCGAGCTGTATATCTTCGCCGGTATGGTCGCGGCGGTGGTCATCAGCCTGCGGGTGTTCCTGTTCAAGGGCGCGGGGAAGGCGAATTGACGGCGCTGGCTCTCGCCTGCTATCCCTGATTAATAAATTGCTCAACCGGAGCTACTACCATGCCTGACGCTGCCATCGCCACCCTGGAAATCCCTCAAGACGTGCTAGACGCCGCCCAGATGAACACTCAGGACGTGCGGCGCGAGCTGGCATTGGCCCTGTATGCCCAGCAGCGGCTGTCGCTGGGCAAGGCGCGTGAGCTGGCCGGACTAACGCTATGGGAGTTTCGGCAGTGGTTGGCGACCCGACGCATTGAAGCGCATTACGACTCTGACGACCTACAAGACGATCTGGCGGCCTTGCGGGCGCTAGGCCGCCTGTCGTGATGGTCGTCATCAGTAATACCTCACCGCTGACTAACCTGGCGGCTATCGGCCAGTTTGATTTGCTACGGTCGCTGTACGGTCAATTGCGGATTGCCGAGGCGGTCTGGGACGAACTCAATGCTGAAGATCGCGCCTGGCCGGGTTGCGCTGAGGTTGCAGCGGCAAACTGGATCGAGCGGCGGGCCGTGCAGAACCGCTCCTTGGTCATGGCGTTACGGGAACGGCTTGATCCGGGCGAGGCAGAAACTATCGCGCTGGCGGTAGAGGTGCCCCCACTGTTGGTGCTGATGGACGAGAAGGAAGGCCGTCGCAGTGCGCAGCGCTTCGGGTTAAAAACGGTGGGCGTAGTCGGCGTGCTGATCGAGGCGAAAAGGCGCGGGCTGATTGGGGCTGTGGGGCCGTTGTTGGAGCGGTTACGGCAGGACGCCGGGTTTTTCTTGAGTGACCGCGTGATGCAAGACGCTTGCACGTTCTGCGGTGAGTCGTAGGCGGCGGGGGATGAGCCGTGACCTTCGGCACCCACATTGTCTTTGCCTCGGTGCTGTATCTGGGCGGGGCGACGCTGTTTGGCTACAAGCCGGATGGGATCGGCTGGCTGCTGGTGGCGGTGGCATCGCTGGGGCCGGACGTGGATTTGCCCACCTCCAAGGTCGGGCGGCTGTTCTTCTGGCTGTCCGTGCCGCTAGAGCGGCGCTTCGGCCACCGCACGATCACCCATTCCGCCGTGGGCCTGCTGACCGTGGCGCTGATTGCATCGCTGCTGTGGTGGGTTCGGCCGCTCTACTTTTGGTGCGTGCTGGGCGGCTATTGGTCGCA
>DAORCZ010001357.1:0-2161 GCA_035345735.1 Pseudomonadota bacterium
CAGATGCACAGCCAACCTCCAAGTAAGGGGTGCGCCAAGCGGCGAACCTATCACATGGCGACCGGCCACATCGCCGCGCTGCTCGGACTAGCTGGGCAGGCTCGCGCCATACAGCGCATCGCCGCGACAGACCAGGCCGTCGTCGGTAAAGGTCAAGAGTTCGCCCGCCAGGACGCGCCGGTCGTCTAGCTGTCCGCGATACACGATGAGCAGGCTGGATGCCTGGCGGTCGACCACCACCCGCTCGATCGCGAAGTGAATGACGCCGATGCGGCTGATGGCGCGCTGCCAGTAGGCCCGCAGGGCGGCCTTGCCGGCGATCTCGGGCAGGCCGGCGATAACCTCGGCCTTCGGACTGCTGAAGCGAACGTCTTCCGCGAAGTGAGCCAGCACCGCCTCGATATCTTTGCGATTCCAGGCCGCCGCCCAAGCTTCGGCAAAAGCGCGCGGGTCATCGAATGCAGTCATGGGGGCCTCCTTGTTGCTTGTATGGGTCAATGTACTTGACCTATTTTATCGGCATGCGAAACCCCGTCAATGCAGATGGACCGCCGCTTGGAATAGTCAACCAACTTGACCTATCTCCGCTGGATGAAGCCCTGGCGCTCTTGCACTTTGGTTTCCGCGCCGTGGTGGCGGAACCCGACCGCATCTTGGCCCGCCGCGGCTTGGGGCGCCTGCATCACCGCATCCTGTTTTTTGTCGCGCGGCAACCTGGCTTGCGCGTCAGCGAGCTGCTGGCTCTGCTGGGGATCAGCAAGCAGGCGCTGCACGGGCCGATGCGCCAGCTGGTGGCGCGCGATCTGGTACACAGCCGGGTCGATCCGCAGAGTCGCCGCAGTCGCTGCCTGCGCCTCAGCCGGTCTGGTACGGCCTTGGAAACGAAGCTGTCGTCGATTCAGCGCGAGCTTTTCGCGCAGGCCTTCGCTGCTGCTGGGCCACAGGCCGAGCGTGGCTTTCGCGCCGTGTTCGCCGAGATCATCAGGCCTCTCGACAGCAACGCCCCCAAGGCGGCTGCCTCGACGCGCGCGAGCAAACGTCGCCATGCCCGGTAGCTTTCGATAGCATGGAGCGATGATCCAAAGGGTCGCTCGTTCTCTTCTGCCTGCACAGCTGCGGGACCGTGCTGAGGCCTGGCAGCAATACTTTGCGATGCGTCGTGACCGGCTCGGTTTTATGGAGAGGATGGCCCAGCGCGGCGAGCCTCTCGTCGAACTGACGCTGGCCATCTACCACGTCTATGTCCTCTTCGACCCCGATGACATCAAAGAGATCCTGGTCAACCAGACTCGCAAGGTGCGCAAGGGACTGGGGCTGGAGCGCGCCAAAGAGGTGCTGGGGGAGGGGCTGCTGACCGCTGAAGGCGAGGCTCACCTGCGACAGCGCCGCCTGGTGCAGCCGGCGTTTCATAAGCAGCGACTGCGCGGCTACGGCAGCGCCATGGTCGATTGCACGGCCCGCTATCGCGAGACCCTAGCCGACGGACAGACCCGCGATCTGCACCAAGAAATGATGCGCCTGACCCTGGCCGTCGTTGGGCGCACGCTGTTTGACATCGATACCAGCGCTGACGAAGCGCAAATCGGTCAGGCGCTGCACGACTTCCTGCAGAGCTTTAACTTCACCATGCTGCCCTTCTATCCGCTGATGAAGTCGCTGCCGCTGCCGCAGGTGCGCAAGATCGCAGCCTCGCGCGCTACGCTGGACGCGCTGATCTATCGCATCATCGATGAGCGCCGACGCAGTGGTCGCGATCATGGCGATCTGTTGTCGACGCTGATCGCGGCCACCGAAGGGGAAGGCGAGGGGAAGTCTTCGCTCAGCGACCAGCAGCTACGGGACGAGTGCATCACGCTGATCCTGGCCGGGCATGAGACGACCGCCAACGCGCTGACCTGGACGCTTTACCTGTTGTCGCAGCACCCGCAGATCGAGTCGCGCCTGTTGGCCGAGATCGATCGCGTGCTGGGGGGGCGATTGCCAACCGTGGACGACCTGCCGCAGCTCGCCTACTGCGAGCAGGTGGTCGCTGAGTCGCTGCGCCTTTATCCGCCGGTCTACGCCTTTGCTCGCACCGTGCTGGAGCCCATTGAGCTTGGCGCCGGTCGCCGCCTGGAGCCGGGCAGCTTGGCGATCATTCCGACGCGGATGATTCATCGCA
>DAORCZ010001358.1:0-2160 GCA_035345735.1 Pseudomonadota bacterium
GCAGCAGGTGCTCAAGAACCTGCTCTCCAACGCCTTCAAGTTCACCCACCAGGGCAACGTGGCGCTGACCGTGGAGGTGGCCAAGAGCGGCTGGAGCCTGGACAACGAGGAGCTCAACCGCAGCCCCGTGGTGCTCGCCTTTGGCGTGTCGGACACCGGCATCGGCATCTCGTTTGACAAGCAGCAGATCATCTTCGAGGCGTTCCAGCAGGCCGACGGCAGCACCAGCCGCAAGTACGGCGGCACCGGCCTTGGCCTGGCGATCAGCCGCGAGCTGTCGCGGCTGCTCGGCGGCGAGATCCGCCTGGTGTCAAACCCCGGCCGCGGCAGCACCTTCACCTTGTACCTGCCGCAGCTGTACGTCGCCTCGCGGGCGCGGGCGGCGCAGAACCGACCGGCCACCGCGAGCTCGCCCGAGCTGGGGCCGGCACCGCTGACGCTCGGCGCGGGCCTGGGCAGCGTGCCGCAGCTGCCGCCGGCCACAACTGGGAATGCGAGCGCGAATGCGAGCGCCAACCTCTCCATGAACGCCGCTCCCTCCTTCGCGGAGGAATCGTTCCCCGACCGCGCGCCGGACTTCATCTCTTCGGAGGCCGTCTCGATCCTGCGTCCGCAGATCGCCGACGACCGCGATCAGATCCAGCCCGGTGATCTGGTGCTTCTGATTGTCGAAAACGATCTGGCCTTTGCCCGCTTCCTGCTCGACACCGCGCGGCAGAAGGGTTTTAAGGGCGTGGTCACCTCGCTCGGCGCCGCGGCGCTGGCGCTCACCCGCGAGTACAACCCGCACGCCATGACGCTGGACATCTGCCTGCCCGACATGGAGGGCTGGCGGGTGCTCGACCGCCTGAAAAACGATCTGGAGACCCGGCACATCCCGGTGGCGGTGATCTCCACCGAGGAGTCGCGGCAGCGGGCGCTCGGCGCCGGCGTGCTGGCGTATGTGATAAAGCCGCTGCAGAGCCAGGAGGCGCTGGAGGGCCTGCTCGACTACCTCAAGGAGTACCTGGTGGCGCCGGTGCGGCGGGTGGTCGTGCTCGACCCCACCGGCGCGCGCAAAAAGGAGCTCACGGAGCTCCTCGGCAGCGATGAGGTGGAGGTGCGCGCGATCAGTCGCAGCGCCGAGCTTGTGCCGCTATTGGAGTCGCGCGCGCTCGACTGCCTGGTCACCGGGCCCGAGCCCATCGAGCTCGCCCCGGAGGTCCTGGAGGCGCTCAGCGGTCCGCTGATGCTGGCGCTGCCGCTGTTTGTCTATCAGCCCGGCCAAGGCGGCGAGGCGGGTGTGAGCGGTGAGCCGCAGCTGCGCAAAGACCCGAGCTGGCGGGCGCTGTCCGAGGTGTTCACCCTGCGCCACATCCGCTCGCCCGAGGTGCTGCTCGATCAGGTGGCGCTGGTGCTGCACCGCAACCTGGCCAAGATGGCCGAGGATGCACGGCAGCTCCTGCACACGCTGCAGAAGACCGATCAGGTCCTCTCCAACCGCAAGATCCTCATCGTCGATGACGACATCCGCAACATCTTCGCCCTGTCCACGGTCTTGGAGGACCATGACGTGCTGGTCTGCTCGGCCGGCAACGGCCGCGACGCCATCGAGATCCTGCAGAAGACCGCCGACATCGACATCGTGCTGATGGACATCATGATGCCGGAGATGGACGGCTTTGAGACCATGCGCGAGATCCGCAAGATCCCCTCGCTCAAGAACCTGCCCATCATCGCCGTGACGGCCAAGGCGATGAAGGGCGACCGCGAGCGCTGCATCGAGGCCGGGGCCTGGGACTACCTGTCCAAGCCCGTGGACACCGAGCAGATGCTCACCGTGCTGCGCGCCTGGCTGCACCGCTAGCCGATGAGGATTTCATCCGGAGGGATGTGTAGGACGACATGACGGCCGACAGCAAAGTCAACATCCTGGTGGTCGATGACCTGCCAGAGAAGCGCCTGGTCATGGAGTCGATCCTGGCCGAGCTCGATGAGAACGTGATCCTGGCGCGCTCGGGCGAGGAGGCGCTGCTCCAGGTGCTGCGGCACGACTTCGCGGTGATTCTGCTGGATGTCAACATGCCGTCGCTCGATGGCTACGAGACCGCGGCGCTCATCCGCAAGCGGCGCCGCTCAGCGCACACCCCGATCATCTTCATCACCGGCTATGCCGATGAG
>DAORCZ010001359.1:0-2160 GCA_035345735.1 Pseudomonadota bacterium
TGCACAGCGCGCCGGCCATCTTGTCGGGCTCCTTGGCGTACAGCGCGATGATCGAGGGATCACCCGTGTCGGCCACGCCGCCGATGATGGCGTTTTCGTTCTGCGCCGTCGGATCTTCTGGCGACTCGGCGGGCGCGCCGCAGCCGATGGTGGCGGCCAGCGCGAACAGCGACAGCCGAGCGATTGAGGACAAGCTGAAGGACCGGTGCATGAGAACTCCTTTGGTTTTGCGAACACGTCTTGTGCGTTTGCGAAGTCAGCTTCCGGTTGCGGATAGCCGCTGCGGCTTGCCAGGTATCGCGCCATCTCTCCGTCGTCAATTGGTGGGAGTGTCGCTCCCGGCTGGGGCCGGCGGTCCCAGCGGCCGATGGCGGCTGCGCTGGGTCGGATTCGCGCAAGGCCTTGGCTGAGTGGACGTGGGGCGATTGGCCGACGCGCAGCAGCCGCGGGCGTGATAGGGTGCCGACGTGACTGGGATGACGGATTCTTCTAGCCTGCCGCCTTGGCTACGCGAGCTTGTGTCCGAGCTGGGTCCAGCCCGAGTCTCGCTAGCCGAGGAAGACCGCGAAGTCTATGCGCGCGATCTCTGGCCGCGCACGACGCTCAGCATTGCCGCCGGTGTTCCGCTGCCGGCTCGGCCGCGCGCCGTGGCCTGGCCCGATTCGTCGGCTCAGGTGGCGCAGGTGGTGCGGCTGTGTCGACGCCATGGCGTGCCGCTTGTGCCCTATGGCGCCGGGTCAGGAGTCGGCGGCGCCGCCGTCGGACCGGATGGCAGTCTGGTGCTCGACACCAAGGGCATGCGCGGCGTGCAGATCGATCGCGCGGCCGGCACGGTCACCTGCGAGCCCGGTGTGCTGGGCTGGCACCTAGAGCAGCAACTACAGCGAGCCGGCCTGACCCTCGGCCACTTCCCATCGTCGATCATGTGCTCGACGGTAGGCGGCTGGGTGGCGACGCGCGGGGCCGGCCAGATGTCGACCAAGTACGGCAAGATCGAAGACATGATCCGCTCGGCGTCGCTGGTCACTGGCGAGGGCGAGATCCTGCGCGTCGATAATGGCGACACTGGCGGTCCCGATCTGTTGCAGTGCATCGTCGGCAGCGAAGGCGTGCTGGGCGTGCTGACCAGCATGAGCTTCAGCGTGCGGCGACAGCCTGCCGCACGGCGCCTGCGGGGCTACGCCTTCCCTTCGGTCGAAGCCGGCTGCAACGCCATCCGCCACCTGATGCAGCGCGGTCTGCGGCCGGCCGTCGTGCGCCTGTACGACGAGCTAGACACGCTGATCGCCGGAGCCGGGCGGGGCAGCAGCGGGGAGCGGCGGGCCGGCGGGAGCGCATCGCCATCGCTTACGCGCATCGGTGATCTCTTGGCCGGTGTGCTCGGGCGCGGTGCCAGCGGGGGCAGCTTCGACATCGAGGAGCTACTGCGCTTCCTCAAGCCCGATGCCGACCGGCTGCGTGGTCGCCTGGAGCAATGGCTGCTCAAAAGTGCACTCGGTGAGCCGGGCGCGCTGCAGCGCTTGATGGACGCGGCGCTGGCCCGCTTGGGTGCCGAGTGCCTGCTCATCCTCGGCTTCGAGGGCGATGAGCGCATCGTGCAGGCCGAAGACAGCTGCAGCCGCGAAGAAATGGCGCACTGCGGCGGCCGCGATCTCGGACCCGAGCCCGGTCAGCGCTGGCTGGCCCATCGCTACAACGTCAGCTTCAAGATGTCGCGCGTGTTCAGGGCCGGTGCCTTCAGTGACACCATCGAGGTCGCGACCACTTGGGATCGCCTGCTGCCGCTTTATCGCGCGCTGCGGACTGCGGTGGCGCCGCACGCGCTGATCATGGCTCACTTCAGCCACGCCTACCTCGACGGCTGCTCGATCTATTTCACGATCATGGCGCGCCGTCACGGATCGCTGCTGTTGCCCGCGAGCGAGCGGGCCGCGGCCCTGGCTGCCGATCAGGCACGCTACGACACCATCTGGCAGGCCGCGATGCGGGCGGCGCTGCAGGTTGGGGCGGCGATCAGTCACCACCACGGTGTGGGACGCCTAAAGACGCCGTTTCTAGCGGACGATCAGCGCGACGGCATGACGCTGCTTTGCAGCCTGAAGCGGGCCTGTGATCCGGCGCAGATCTGCAACCCGGGCAACCTGCTTCCCGTAGAACCCC
>DAORCZ010001360.1:0-2151 GCA_035345735.1 Pseudomonadota bacterium
TTGGCCTTGCGAACGGCCCGGTCGCTGCGGTCGGCCGCGATAGCCGCCACTGTCCCCGCTGGGGATGGCAAACGCCGGGGTCTCAAAGCCCGGCAGGTTCATCTGCTCCAGCGGCGCGGAGAGCAGCTTCTGAATATCGCGCAGAAGCGGTGCCTCATCCGCGGCCACCAGCGAGATGGCGCGGCCCGGCGCGCCGGCGCGACCGGTACGACCGATGCGGTGCACGTAGTCGGCAGCGACGAGCGGCAGGTCATAGTTGATGACCAACGGCAGCTGCGCGATATCGAGCCCACGCGCCGCGACATCGGTGGCAACCAGGACCTCGACCCGACCCGACTTGAAGTCGGTGAGCGCTTTGACGCGCGCGTTCTGGCTCTTGTTGCCGTGAATCACGCCGACCTTGATGCCCGCCACTTCGAGCTGTCGCCCGACGCGATTCGAGCCGTGCTTGGTGCGGCAGAACACCAACGTCTGCCCCGTGTCGGGCTGTTGCAGGATGTGCGTCAGCAGCGCCCGCTTATTGTCCTGCGTCACATAGTGGACGTAGTGGCTGACCGTGACCGCGACCGTGTTCTTCGGCGTGACATCGATCTGCGCCGGATCGCGGGTGAACGACGCGGCAAGCTCTTGCACCTCGGGTGCCAGCGTTGCTGACAGCAGCAGCGTCTGACGTTGGGTCGGCAGCACCGCGAGGATGCGACGCAGGGGTGGCAGGAAGCCCATGTCCAGCATGCGGTCGGCTTCATCCAGCACCAGGATTTCGATGCGCGACAGATCGACGGTGCGCTGACCCAGGTGATCGATCAGGCGTCCCGGCGTGGCGACCACGATATCGACGCCGCGTGACAGCGCCGATTGCTGCGGACCAAAGCTGACGCCGCCGAAGATGGCCGCAACGCGCAGGCGCAGCGGCGCACCATAAGCGAGGAGCGACTCATAGACCTGCAGCGCAAGCTCGCGCGTCGGAACCAGCACCAGCCCACGCGGCTGGCGACTCACGGTCGGCCCCGATGCACTCGGCGTTGCAAACAGGCGCTGGATCATCGGCAGCCCAAACGCTGCCGTCTTACCGGTCCCGGTCTGCGCGCGGGCAAAGACGTCGCGGCCCTCCAAGATCACGGGAATGGCAGCGGCTTGCACTGGGGTGGGGGTGGCATAGCCACGGCGAGCCAATGGCGTAGCCAGGCTCGGAACGAGCCCTAACGAAACGAACGGCATGGAACAACACTCCTTTGGACCCAGAGCGTTTTCCCAAGACCGCGCTGCAGGGTTACGTGAACTAGAAAAGACGTACGCCAGATAGGGGGGCGACTACGTGAATGCGCAGGAGACCGAGTGGTGAGGAGGATGAGTCCACAGGGAAAGCAAGGCAACAACGCAAACAGGAGTCACTCTAGTCTCTTTTTTCGCAGCCGCCAACCGCGAACTGTGCGGAGTCCGGCTGTGAGCGGCTGTCCAGGCATCGCTGCGCGAGGTTGCGACTTACATCCCGGCGCAGCGAAATGCCGTATCCTGTCATCCACTCGTTTCCGTCCGCTGCATACCCATCCGCATCCGCAAGGAGAGCCTCTCATGAGCCAGAGTCCACAGTACGAGCTCCTGTATTTTCCCATCCGCGGTCGCGCCGAGCAGATTCGCCTGCTGTTTCACTTCAGCGGCACGCCCTTCGTCGATACCGGCGTCACCGACTGGCCGGGCCTGAAGGCCAAGACGCCGCTCGGTCAGCTGCCTATCCTCATCGATCGCAGCGGGGGCGATGGCGAAGCCGAGCTGGTGCTGCCGCAGAGCCAAGCGATTGTGCGGCATCTGGCGCGCAAGCTGAACCTCTATGGCGACAGCCTGCGTGAGCATGCGCTGGCCGATGTCCTGGGCGAGACGGTGCAAGACGTGCGCGCCAAGTTCGTGCCGGTGGCCTTTGCCGCGCGCTACAACTCGACGCCTGAAACGATTGAGAAGTACTGGTCCGAGGTGCTGCCGCATAGCTTGGGGCTCTTGGAGAAGCTGCTCAGCCGCAGCACGCAGCCGGCCGCCGGCTACTTCGTGGGGGCCAAGCCGACCTACGCCGATCTCTTGGTGTTCGACTTGCTCGACGGCAACCTGACCATGAAGCCGGCCTGCCTGGATGGACATCCGGCCCTCAAGGCGTTCTTT
>DAORCZ010001361.1:0-2150 GCA_035345735.1 Pseudomonadota bacterium
GCAGCTCTGACCTGTACTCTGCCCGCGTCCCGGCGCGCAGACGAGTTCTAGGCCATCTTCGGCAGCATTCGGCTGCGGTGCGCAGCTGTCGTCGGAGGCGCTGCAGCTACTTTCGGATAGGCAGAGCTTGGCCGGTACGCAGCTTAGGATGCGACTGCGGATGCCGTTCATCCGGTACGTTGTCGGCCGACAGATAAAGTCTGCGGGACAGTCCGCCGAGCTACGACATGCAGTGAAGCAGTAGGTGCCTTGACAGAGCCCGGTGGCGCAGTCTGTGTCTTGCTTGCAAGGGCTGCCCGGTCGCGCGCGGCCTGGTGCAAGGCCGCAGCCGGTCCGCAAGCTCATCGGCTGCTCCGGGTCTACGAACACCTGACACGACCCAGCCATTGCGGCGCAGTCGCGATCATTTGCGCAGGGAGGCGGCTGCACCGTACAGCTCTGGACGATAAGCGGCGGAGCATCGGTTTCCCCCGCGGGATTCGGCACGCTCAGCACCACCGGCCCGCAGCGGACCCCTTCGTGCCCGCGGCAGTCCGTCTTCGCTGTCGCGACCGAACAGCCGGAATAACAGACGCCACCGCCGAGGCACAGCCCACTTTGGCAGTCTGTGTTGCTGCGGCAGCGGGCTCCGCCATCTGATGGACCCAGCGGTCCGGCGCAGACTGCGATCAGCTCTCCCCCTCGCAGGCTTAGGCGACAAACGTCTGGTGCAGAGCAGTCGGCATCGCGCTGGCATCTACGAGCATCTCCAGCCGGCGTACAGGTTCCTCCAGCGCAGAGCTCACCTACCCGACAGTCATTATCCTGGCCGCAGATCGCGCCTGGAAGTGGAGTGCAGACTCTCGACAGCAGGTCGCAGTCTTGGCCACGCGGGCATCGCTCCGACCCGCTGCTGGAATCGGCTCCATCACTGGGGCGGCCCAGTGGATCGCACAAGATGGCCGGTCGCTGGCAGGTATTGGTCAGGGCATTGCACCGAGTGGGCGCCAAACAGTCCCCGTCGCTGGTACAGTGCAGCTGACAGGCCGTTAGCAGAGAGCCTGGCGGGCAGCGCTGCCCCCGTTCGTCGCGCGTGCAGTGAACCATGAGCGCCGAGCCGGCCGCCACAACCAGCCAGCAGAGAAGCGAGCAAAGATCGGCAGATCGGCAACTCTGGATCACGGGCGGCACCATAACGCAGCGCTTGCTCCTCGGTCCACACTCGCCGTCTGCGTCGCGCTTTACCTGACAAGAGCCCTCCTGATAGGCTGAGTACAGACGCGATGTCACAGATTTCTTCCATGCGTGCATCTGTCGCCTCCATCGCTTTGTTTGCTACCGCGGTTGGCTGTGCTGGACCGCGGGCGAGTGAAGCCCCCTCTGGAAAGCCGATCTCCGAACAAGATCTGGCTCAGCGTCACCTTCAGGCCCCGCTCGACCAGCACTTGTGCAAAGCGGCGGTCTATCCGACGGCTGGTTCTGACTGGCGACTGGTGCGTGTGCAGTCCTTAGCCGGGCGGGGCGTCAGCTTCGCCACCGCGTTGGAGGCGCTCTGCCGAGAGGTCGACGGCCAGAAGCTACCCGCGGTCGTCGATATCTATTTCTGGCGCGCCCCGGGTGGCTGGTCACCGAACTACGAGCTGCGTGGCACCGCGGTTCGCTTTGAGGAAGGCTTCAGCCCGCCTTCTCCTCCTGCATGGGAAAATATCAAGCCCCCAGACATGCCCACCAACCTCGACGAGGAACCGCCTCCTGCTGGCGAGGGCGGCAAAAAGACCTCTAGCCGGCATCACGGTCGCAAAGCCTAGTTCAATCGAAAAACCGATCGCCTGATCGGCCCGCGCCAAGACATTCCGCCCCTTTTTCAGCCCCCAAAGGCTGTTCGGCCCCAAAACGAACCTCCCAAGGGATTCTTTGCAAACCGCAGGTTGAGAATTTTTCTTTCCAATCTCCGACGGGAATTTCAGAAAACACAAAAAATCGAAACAAAACTTGTTGACTCTAAAACGCAGCCGAATTAGAACCCTTCTCACTTGAGGCGCCGGTGTGGCAACGCAACCCGGACAAAAACCGGGAATAAGCTGCGTTGTCGCATTCCGCGTCTTTAGTTCAAGTTGGTCTCTGAAAACTGAATAGAAGGGGAAGGGAGAAACGAAGTAGAAGTAAATCCC
>DAORCZ010001362.1:0-2148 GCA_035345735.1 Pseudomonadota bacterium
CCTATCACGCCCGGCGGGGATTTTGCCAGCGCTCCGCGGTGAGCCCGCCGTTTAGTGCGACTTGTTGCGCAGCACGATCGCCTGGTTCGCCGCCTGCCCGATGATCACCAGATCGCGCTTGCCGTCGCCATCGACGTCGCCGCTGGCAAATGCACTCGGCGAAAGCGCCAGCGAGATGCGCTGCACGCTATCCCCCGCGACAAACGTGCCATCCCCCTGGCCCGGCAGAATGACGATGGTCCCACGCGAGCCGCCGTTGAGCACAATCAGGTCCGCCCGCCCGTCGCCGTTTAAGTCTTCCGTCAACGCCATCGACGGATACGAGCCGCTGGTATAGCTCTTCGCGGTGGCAAAGGCCCCGCCCGACTGCCCCAGCAACACCGCCGCCCCTCCGCTGTTCTCACAAATCGCCGTCAGATCCAGCAGCCCATCGCCATTGAAATCAAACAGGTTCACCCCCCGCGCCCCGCCCCCAACCATCAACGCCTGCCCACTTCCCATCAGCCCCCCACTCCCATTGTTCAAAAACAGCTGCACCGTCCCATCCTGATAGCTACTCACCGCCACATCCGGCCGGCCGTCTTTGTTGAGATCCCCCACGGCCACCCCCGCGGGCTGGGTGGCGGTGTTTACGGTGGTGGGGTTGTCCCAGGTGGCGCTGCCTTTGTTCATCAGCACGCTGAGACTGTTGCCGTTGCGATTGACGACGATGCCGTCGGGCTTGCCGTCGCCGTTAAGGTCGGCGGTGGTGACAGCAACTGGGCTTGCGCCGGTGGTGGTGGTGGTGGCGAGGGCAAACAGGCTGGCGCCGGACATGCCGGTGTTGCGCAGGGTGTAGAGGCGGTTGGTGCTGCTTCCGGTGACGAGCAGATCGAGCTTGCTGTCGCCGTCGATATCGGCGGCGGTGAGGCCTTCGGGGTTGCTGGGCAGAGCGATGCGGGTGGCGGAGCCGTAGAGGCCACCGGCCTGACCGACGAACAGACTAAGGCTGCTGTCGTTGCTGTTGGCCGTGACGATGTCGAGGAGCTTGTCGCCGTCAACATCGGCCACACGCAAATCGGTGGGCGCGCTGCCGGTGGCGAGCGAGGTCTGATCGCCAAAGTCGATCTGGCCGTAGTAGTAAGCGAAGAGATCTTCGCGGGCGGCCTCGCGACCATCCGACGCGGTCACACTGACCTTGACCTTGCCGACGCTGGTGCTGGCGGGCAGAAGGGCGGTGATCTCGGTGGCAGAGACGACCTTGATGTTGGTGCCGAGCACGCCGTTCCAGCGCACCAGCGCATCTTTGGGGAAGTTCTGGCCGCGGATGGTGACCAGATCGCCTCCCGTCGTCGGACCAGAAGCGGGCTGCAGCGACTGCAGCACGGGAGCCGCAGCAGACGAGCTGTCCGACGATGCGCCGCCGCCCACCTGCGCACAGCCCGCCCCCAGCAGACACAACACCAGACCCGGTACAACCCTTGCCATCAGTTCCCTCCTTGCGTCAGCGACCCGATGCCGTGACGGTCATTCTCTGGATGCGGTCTTCTTCAGCATGGCGCGCGAAAAAGCCGCGTGGTCCGCGGCGACTTGCTGCGCGTAGCTGAGCGCCACTTGCCGGACGCGCGCGCGGAAGTTTTCCCCGTTGCTACCGACGCGCAGCAGCAACTCGTTTTCGAAGTTGTAGGGCACCAAGCTGGCGCTGGTATCGCGGTCGGCGCGAGCGTGCGCGATCGCCAGGACGGCGCCCCAAACCTCGGCCATCTTCAGCACGCGGGTCGGCGATGAAAGCTCGTTAACGTCGAGCGTGCCGCGGGCCGGCGTGCGCTCGCGTACGCTGAAGCGAGTACCGAAGAGCAGCAGCGTGCCCAGATGATCATCGGGCTGCGAAGCCAGTGCGCGAGCCGCCAGCACCGTTCGCAGGGCCTGGTCGCCGTTGGTGGCCGCCAAGATCTGATTGCGGACATCGAGATCGACGAACGGCCAGGGGGCCGGCGTCGCCTGCGCCTTCATATCGAGCACGCGATCATCGTCTTCGCTGGCGCTTGGCCCCTCGATGAGCACGTAGTAGCGAGCCATGCCCAGCGACCCCATGCCGCCGCGCAGACGCTGCGCCACGCTCTTGACGGTGAAGTAGCCGGGCTTGCTGCGCAGCGACGCGGGCAGGCC
>DAORCZ010001363.1:0-2148 GCA_035345735.1 Pseudomonadota bacterium
GTCCGACAAGCGCTGGACCTTCGGCTGCTGCAGCAGACCCAGCGCCGGCCGATCGCTACTGACGGCGGGCGGCGGCGGCGGCGGACACACCGGCGCGCTGACGGCCGCATCTTCGGCAGCAGCCTGCGGGGCCGGCGGCTGACCAGCGGGTCCGTGCGCTGGACAGGCAGAAAGCAGGCACAGAGCGCCCAGCATCCCCATCGCCCGTCCGCGCGAAAACGGCACCGGCACACCGGCCTTATGCGTCGCCAATCGACACCTCCTGCCGCTCGGGCCGATTCCACAGATAGCCGCCGGGGTTCCAGATCGCTGCGTCGGTCTGCTTGCCGCCCCGACCATCGGTGGCCCGCACGGCCAAGACGACGCGACCGGGCTGGCTGGGCGTGAAGCGAAAGCTCCACGGTCGGAAGGCGTAGCGGCCCAGATCTTCACCCAGCGTCGCAGCGGCCCAGGTGCGGCCGTCATCAGTCGAAACCTCGACGCGGGTGATGCGATCGTGACCGGAAAACGCCAGCCCACGCACCGACAGCGGCAGACCGCGGATCGCCTTGCCAGCGCCATCACCCATCGGCGAGACGATGAACGAACGCACCGGCATGCGACCGATCGGCGTCATCGCCACGCTGCCGCTTTTTGCGGCTTCGGGCGTGGTGCTGCCATCAGCAGTCTGCGGGATGCGATAGGCGGTCTTCATCCAGAAGTTTTCGTCGGGCGCACTCAGCACGCGCAGGCCGGTCAGCGCCTTGACCCAGTAGGTCGCGAAGTAACCCGGTACCACCACGCGCAGCGGAAAGCCGTTGAGCAGCGGTAGCGGTTCGCCATTCATCGCGTAGGCCACGATCGCTTCGTCCAGCATGTCGCCGCTCAGCGAGAGCGACTTCAGGTAGGCCGACGAGCCATAGCCCTCAGGTCCCATGCCGCGATCGAGAGCGGCAAGCTGCACCGCCACCGCCCCGGGAAGGACGCCGGCTCGATTCAGAAGATCGCGCAAGCGCACGCCGGTCCACTCGGCACAGCCCATGGCGCCGTTGCCCCACTGCGATCCCGGCACGCGCGGCGTGAAGCGACTGCGGCTGTTGCCAGCGCACTGATTGACGGCGACTACGGTCTGCGGTCGAAAGTCGCGCAAAAGCTCGGAAAAGCGCAGCGCCTGCGGCTGCTTCACGTGGCCTTCGATGCGCAGGCGAAACTCGCCCAGATCGACGCTGCGCGGGTGCAGCGGCAGGTGCCAGCGGACAAAGAAGGCGGCGTTCGGCGTACGCGGCGAAAGGAAGTAGGGGCGCGGTGTCTCTAGCTGCACCGGTCGATCGGTCAGCTGAATCAGCGGCACCTTCTGCGGCAGCGTGATCAGCGGACCGGGCGCATTCCACAGCGGGCTGGGCCCAAGACCCGCCTGCGTCAAGCCAGGCTGATCAACCTGCAGCGCGGGCTGCGCATCGGCGGATCGCAAAAGACCCGTACCCAAGACCGAGGCCAAGAGCTGCACCATCTGCCGTCGCGTGGGATCGACGGCGGTGCGTTCGAAAGACATCGTCGGGTTTTAACACCATTCGATGTCGGGAGTCCCCCCGTATAGCAGGACAAAGAACAGGCAGGTCTCGTCCGAGACCGCGGTCACTGAGTGCACGCTGTCATGCGGCATGAACAGGATGTCGCCCGGCTGACCGATGCGGCCGCTGCTGTCGTCGCGCAGCGTGCCGGTGAGGATCAGACCATGCTCCTCGCCGCGGTGGCGGTGGCGGGGAAAGGTCATGCCGGGGGCCAGGCGCACGACACCGGCCTCAGCGACGGAGGTCAGGCGGGCCCCAGGTTGAAAGTGAAAGAAGGCGATTGGGCCGGGGATTTCCCAGGCGGTCTCGCCCAGAGAGTCTTCCAGCACGCGCTGCACCGTCGGCTCATCGAGATCGAACAGCAGCCCGATGCGACGCACGAAGCCCTGGAGCTGGGTGGTGGAAGTCGCCGGCTGCGCGGCCTGCAGCACCTGCGCTTTAAGCCCCTGCGCGGAAGCGAGCAGCGTGGGGGCGGCCGGTAGCGCATCGGCCGTTGAGCCGAGCAGCGAATCGGTCAGCTCATCGCGCAGCGCCACCAGGCGAGCGGCACAGACGGAACACGCCGCAAGATGTCGCGCGCTGGCCGCATCCCCGCCCT
>DAORCZ010001364.1:0-2146 GCA_035345735.1 Pseudomonadota bacterium
CCTGTTCGCCGTCCCGCTCGATGCAGGAAGCAACAACCGACCGACAGATCCGGTGGCTGCGGACCACGCGCTGCGCCAGCGACTCATCGATGAGTGCGGCATACCCAGCGACGGCGCAGAGCAGATCCTGACCTACCTGCAGGCAGGCATCGCTGCGCTGGGCCAGCTGCCGACCCAGAAGGTGCTCATCGCCGAGCGTTTTTTCGACGAGGGTGGCGGCATGCAGTTGGTCCTGCACATGCCGTTTGGGGCACGTCAAAATCGGGCGTTCGGCTTGGCGCTGCGCAAGCGCTTCTGCCGTGCCTTCAACTTTGAGCTGCAAGCGGCAGCCACCGATGACGGCGTCCTGCTCTCTCTCGGGGAGACGCACAGCTTTCCACTGGAGTCGGTCTGGGAGTTTCTGCGCGCTCATAGCGTGCGGCATGTGCTGTCGCAGGCGGTCCTGGGGGCGCCGATCTTTCAGCCACACTTCCGCCATGTCGCAACGCGAGCCCTCAGCCTGGCCAGGCGCCGCAGCGGCAAGAAGCTGCCACCGCCAATCGTCCGGGTGATGACGGAGGACCTGTTGGGAGCGGTCTTCCCACACGCCGCAGCCTGTCCGGAGAACCTGCCGGGCGGCGATATCGAGATCCCCGATCATCCGCTGGTCAGCGAGACGATGCGCGAGTGCTTGCTGGAGGTCATGGATGTCGCGGGCCTGGAGTCGCTGCTCCGCGAGATCGAGTCTGGCCAGATCCGTGTGCTCGCCGCCGATACAGCCGAGCCTTCGCCGCTGAGCCTCCAGCTCATCCATGCCGCGCCGTACGCATTCCTCGACGACACTCCAGCGGAGGAACGCCGGACGCGGGCGGTCAAGACGAGACCGGGACAGCTGACCGCAGACAGCGTCCTTTCCCACGCTCCCGAGACCGGGCTCGACACCCAAGCCGTAGCCGCGGTGCGGTCCCAGGCCTGGCCGCGCATGCGGGATGCCGATGAGCTGCATGACGCGCTGCTGACGCTGTACTACCTGCCCGAGCCCCAGCTGGCGAGCTGCGCTGAGCTTGCGCGCCCGCTCCTTGCTGGACGACGAGCGACGATGCTGCGCTGCGGCGAGCTGACGGCACTGGTGGCCAGTGAGCGCGTGGCTGCCGTGCAGCACCTGTTTGCGACACTCGCTGCGAACCCCAGCCTGAGCCGACCCGCGCCGAGCTTTGCACCACCGCCCCCACCGCTGCCCGATCTGCGCATTGACCTGTCGGCCATCGGAGCCGAAGAGCAGGTCGCGGTCGAAGTCGTGCGCGGTTGGCTGGCCGTCACCGGGCCCTGGGTCACCGCGGAGCTGGCCCAGACTCTGCATCTTCCGATGTCGACGGTGTTCCCTGCCCTGCTGCGCCTGGAAGCGGAGGGGATGGCGATGCGCGGTCGGCTGCTGCCGGGACCTGAGCCGACCGAAGAGAATCCGCAGTTCTGTGATCGTCGCCTGCTGGCGCAGATTCATCGTCACACCCGCCAGCGCCTGGCTCGCGAGTACAGCCCAGCGACGGCGGCTGAGTTCTGGCAGCTCTTGGCCAGATGGCAGCATGCCTGGCCAGGAACGCAGCTTGCGGGGCCAGCTGGCCTGCTGCGGATCGTCGAGCAGCTGCAGGGTTACATCCTGGCCGCGGCAGCCTGGGAGGAGGCGGTGTTGCCTCTGCGTCTGCGCAGCTACAGCACGACCTGGCTCGACGAGCTCTGCCTGTCGGGCGAGGTGGCTTGGGGCCGGCTGCGACCCACCAGTGGCGAGGGGCGCTTCTCGCGCGTGACTCCACTTTCGCTGTGGCGACGCAGCGATGCCGAGTGGCTGGTACCGGCCCGTCCAGGCCTGAGCAGCGAAGGGTCGCCCGATGCTGGGGCCCAGGCCGGCGGTCTGTCGCCGATTGCCGAGGCAATTCGCGGAGCACTCTTGCGACGAGGAGCGCGCTTCCTGACTGAGCTGGCCCGCGACGTCGATCAGCCACCGCAGCAGGTCCTTGATGCACTCGGTGAGCTGGCGGCAGCAGGACTGGTGACGGCCGATGGAGCGGCGGGCCTGCGGCTCTTGGTAACCCACCTCAACCTGCGCAGCGCCCGCATGACGGCTGGCGCGTCGCTTGGCGCTGGCCGCTGGTCGCTGCTCGAAGGCTCG
>DAORCZ010001365.1:0-2145 GCA_035345735.1 Pseudomonadota bacterium
TTATTCGCTCAGTTGCGGGGGAGGACAAGATGCGGCGAGCAAGTATTCGACGATCATTTCTGGTGATGGGGCTTTTGGGGAGTGTCCTGGGAGGTACCTGGGGAGGGGGCGGGTGTTCGATGGATCCGCCTGCAATGGGGCCGGCGCCGACGATGTTCGGCATGGAGGTGGGGTTGAAAGGCGGCGTGCTTTCCGTCAGTGCTGAGCAGAATCCGACGCTGGCTGGCAGCGCGATTGATGTACCGCCGCTGGCGTTGAGTACGAACGTGTCACTGACGCTTTCTTCGTGCGATGGCCTGGCCCGAAATGGCGAGGTGGCGCTGGGGCCCTGTGTAGAGTTCGGGCCCGAGGGGACGCGCTTTGCATTTTCGGGTGCCAACGTGACGGTGCCTTATGACCCCAGCTTGCAGCCGGCGGACAGCGACTTGGTGCTAGCCGTGCAGGGGGCGGGGGCGCGCGCGGACCGCTTTGCGCCCGACGTAACCTGGGACTCGGCAGGGCATCGGGCGACGACGAGCACGGACCGGCTGAAGATTGCGGTGCAGGCGCTTGCTCGGCCAAAGCCGACGCCGACGAAGAACATCGATGTGCTATTCGTCATCGACAACTCGTCGGGAACGGCCCCCAAACAACGCCAGTTTTTCACCAACATGGGCGCCTTTCTCGCTCCCTTAGAGGCGGCCGGAATCAGCTATCACATTGCCTTCACCACTACCGATGTCGGCACCTGGACCGCGCCGCAGACTCCGTTCCCTGGGACCACCGATCCACGCTGTGGCACGTTTGCCGGGGACGACGGCGTCCTCCAGAAGCAGCCGTGTCCGGCGCGTAGCTTGTTCGGCGAAGGGCAGACGGTGTGCAACGCTCTGTGTCCCGATGTTTCCTATGTGCCGTCGGGGGGCGGGCGCTACATCTCGTACGAGAGCGGCACCACCAATGTGCCGGTGCTGATGGCCGGCGGTCGCGACATCGGCCCACAGCGAGCGGCACAGTGCATCGGCTACGTCGGCGATGGCGGCTGCGGTGTCGAATCACCCATGGAAGCAGCCCGTCGTGCCCTCGATGGGCATCGGACCGAAAACAGCGGCTTTCTGCGCACGGACTCGCTGCTGGCGGTCCTGTTCCTCACCGATGAAGACGACTGCTCGGTGCAGCTAGCGCGGCGCAGCGAAAACACTCCGCAGTCGATGGCCTGCACGTCCGGAGGGGACCTTGCACTGGGCTGCTACAACTTGGACTTCCGCTGCTTCGCCGGGGCCGTCACCTGCAAGGAACCGCTGAGCGCCACTGGGAACAAGACCGGCTGCCAGGAGAAAGCCAACAACTACCTGGAACCCGTCAGCACCTATGCGGCCTTCCTGGACAAGCTGCGGCCGGCCGGTCGCCTGTACTTGCACGGCATCTGGTCTCCCTCGATCCTCGACAATCCGACGGGCGACATGAGCAAGGACGGGAAAGTGGTCGTCGCATCGGGTGCACCGCCGGCGATAGAGAGCAACATCCTGAATCGCGGCTCTGGCACCCAGGGGGCCTGCTTCAACCCGGACCCGACCCTGACGACCGATCCCCGCGGCTACTTTGGTCAGCCCCAGCTTCGCCTGTCGACTCTGGTCCGTGGGTTCAGCAAGGGCAGCTACGGCGAGACCAACCTCTGCGCCGTGACTACCTTCAGCGCCGAGCTGGATAGCGTGGCCAAGAAGCTGATTGCGATGGTCAAAGGCTAAGGCCAAAACCGTCCGGTCGCTGCCCAATCCGCAGGCCTCGCCGCAAGCACGGCGTGGGCAGAAAAAGGGGCCTATGCCGACTGCGATGCGGCTTCTGCCAGTTCGTTGGGCGGGGGTAGCGACCACTGGCGGGCCAGCTCTAGCACGCGGAGGTTTTCGGGGACTCGCGACAGATAGCTTGCGCGCAGTTCGCCATCGGTGATGTCGGCGGTCCGGTACGCGAGCAGCTGCAGCGCCGCGGCAGCGCTGAGCCGGGCGGCTGGCAGATCGCCCAGCTCTCGCTGACATTCGGCTTGTTCCAGATAGAGGGTGAGCAGGCCGTACGGCTCGATGTCGAGGGCCTGATATTCCGCCACGCTGGTCGCACACAGGGCCAGCGCATCCGTCAGCCGGCGCTGAGCCCGGAGGATCTGCGCGTGCA
>DAORCZ010001366.1:0-2139 GCA_035345735.1 Pseudomonadota bacterium
ACCTGCTCAAGCGCGTGCGGCAGGGCCACTTCCGGGCCGATCTGTATCACCGGCTGGTCGCGGCCCGGCTCTATCTGCCGCCGCTGCGCGAGCGCCGCCCGGACATCGCCCTGCTGGCGGAGGAGGCGCTACAGCAGGCGGCGAAAGCGCTGGGGCGCCCCGCGCCGCGCCTCGATGCCCACGCGGTGGAGCTGCTCGCCGGCTATGGCTGGCCCGGCAACGTCCGCGAGCTGTTCAACGTCCTGGAGCAGGCGCTCGTGCGGCTTGGTGGCCGCGCCGAGCTCCGCCCGGCGGACCTGACCGGTCTGCTGTATGCCGTGCAGCCGGCTGCCCCGGTGGAGATTCCCCTGGGCTCCACGCTGGCGGAGGCGGAGCGGCAGTTCATCCTGCAGACGCTTGTCGCACACCAGGGTCTTCGCCAGGCGGCGGCCGACACGCTGAAGATCTCGCGCCGGACCCTGTATGCAAAGCTCGCCGCCTACAAGCGGCAGGGGCTTGACGCGCGAGCGCCTGGCGACCCGAGACCGGACGGCCTGCCGATAGATTTCCAATCGCGAAAGGGGCCAGGGGGAGACGGCTTCCTCGGATGCTCCACAACGGGCCGCTGCCCGCAGAGGGAGCTACCAGCTGAGCGGAGGGGCACTCCATGAGCGAGGAACCCCGACCGCCGGCTGGCTCGCAGCGGGTCCGGACCGACACCGCCTTTGCCGCCGCCGTCCATGCCGCCTGCGCGAAGCGGGGTCTGAGCCGCGAAGCGCTGGCCGCGCAGGCGCGCATCCCGCTGGCCGCTGTCCATGCGATCCATCGCCGAGCCCCAGTGTCGCTGGAGCGCGTCTCGGCGATCTGTCGGCTGCTGGAGCTCCCGCTGCCGCGGCTTGTGGACATGACCCCGCTGCTGCGGGTCGGGCGCCTTCTGCTAGAACGCAGGCACCAGGCCACGCTTACGCGCAAGGGGTTGGGGAAGCTGGCCAAGCTCTCGGAGGGGACCATCAAGTTCATCGAGACCGGCCGCCATCTCCCCAGCCGCAAGACGTGCCTCCGGCTCCTGGGCGTGGAGGTGCTGGGGCTGCAGTGGAGCGACCTGGCACCGTTCATCGGGCAGCCTCCGGCAGAACCCGCCGCCCGCGTAGAGGTTCCGCAGTTCCCCGGGGAGCCGGGCGTCAGCCGGGAGATGGTGCTGGAGCAGATGCTGCTGACCGATCAGCTGCGGCTGCACCAGTACGGCCTCGAAAGCAGCCCGGCGGGCTGGCGGAGGCTGTGCTGGTTCTGTGGCGCGCGGTCGGCGCAGGAGAGCCTCCGGGCGGAGGAGGCCCCCCACCTGAGCGTCCGGCATGCCCGCGCCTGCACGGGGCAGCTGGCGGAGGCGCTGGTGCAGCGATATCCCATCATCCACGAGCTGGCGCAGCTCGAGAGGCGGAGCCTGCTGACGCCGACCGCGCAGCGGCTCCATCGCACCAAGCAGAGCGCGGAGGCAGAGCGTTCGTATGGCTGCCGGAGAGCGACCGAGCTCGGGGAGCAGCTGGCCTACGCCGTCACGCTGGCGGCGAGCCCCTACCGCAGCGGCATGGTGGCGGTGCTACTGTGGGCGCTGGAGCTAGGGCCGTGGCCGCTGGGATTTTTAGCCGAGTCCTTCACCGAAGATGGCGCGCGCCGGGTCCGGGCCGCTGCGTCGGATGACGCAACCGGCTCCGCTCTGCCGGCCGAGTTTCTGCTCGGCGCGGCCCAGACCAGCGAGTGGCTGCTTGAGCCGAGCGCTGCGCCGCCGCAGCCGTCAGTCCCGCCCCCCTAGAGTAGTCCCCGGCCTGCTACTGCGTACCCCCGGCCTGGCTGAACACGCAGAACGCCCGACCGACGATTCCGCTGCAGATTGATGGATAGATCTGCATGGTCTCGGTACCCTGCTCGTGCGGCCCGTGAACGTACCAAAGAGAGCGCAGCGACGAGGAGATAGACGGCATCGGCTGCCCGTGCGTAGGCAGCTCGGCGTCTGCTAGTTGGGCAGCTTCTTCCCGGCTCGTGGACGATACCGGGGTGGAGGTGGCTCCCGCACCAGCCGGGCGCACCGGGCGGCCAGGTCGGTGAAGGTCGCCACGCAGACATCCAGCATGGCGCGCTCGGCGGGAACCACAGAGCCTACGG
>DAORCZ010001367.1:0-2134 GCA_035345735.1 Pseudomonadota bacterium
GGGGGTGACCGGGACGTTGACCTGCGTGCGGCGTCACAATACCCTGCGAATATGCATGCTCTACCTATCGACGATCGGGTGGTCACGCGCTGTCGCGAGCTAGCGACCGCCGTGGCCAGCAGCGTGCACCGCTTTATCGATGCCCATACCACCGTTTCGATCGAGCGGACCGTCCTTCGCTGCTATGGCATCGATGGTGTCGACGATCAGGGGGTGCCGCTGGTCAACCGCTGTGTCGAGCGCTACCGCCAGGCCGGGACCCTGGAGTACGGCATCGCCTTTTTTCTGGGGTGGACGCTGAGCCGAAGGCCCGGACTGACGCCGCAGGAAGCCGCGGAGGAGATGGCCTACGGCGATGCTCCTGGCTTGGACGCGACCGCCGGCGCCGACTTTGCCGCCCGTCGGGCCGAGTCTACCGCCGCCCTCGCCGCACCGACGCGTCGGGCGCTTGCCGCGATCGACGAAGCACGGTCCCGTCGTCTGTCCGCCTGGCGTCGTCTGGGGCTGGGACCGGCCCACGCACCGGCCCCGCCCGACTGTGACATCGTCCGCAGCTTCGCTGGCCCGCCGCTCAAGTACGTCATCGTGGCCACTGGCAACATCTACGACGACGCCGATCAGGCCCGAGCCGCTGCCCAGGTCGGGGCCGACATCATTGCGGTCATTCGCTCGACGGCGCAGTCCCTGATTGACTACGTGCCCTACGGTGCGACGACCGAGGGCTACGGCGGTACCTGGGCGACGCAGGAAAACTTTCGCATCGTCCGCGCCGCCCTCGACGATGAGCAGGAGCGACTGGGGCGATACCTGCAGCAGGTCAACTACTCGTCAGGGCTGTGCATGCCCGAGATCGCGTATCTGGCCGCCATCGAGCGCCTCGACATGCTGCTCAACGATGCGATGTACGGCATCCTGTTCCGCGACATCAATCCGCGGCGCACGCTCTGCGATCAGCACTTTTCGCGGCGCATCATTGGCCGGGCCGGCATCATCATCAACACCGGCGAAGACAACTACCTGACGACCGCTGATGCCGTCGAGTCTGCGCACACCGTTCTCGCCTCGCAGTTCATCAACGAAGCGTTCGCGCTGCGGGCCGGTCTGCGGGCCGAGCAGCTGGGTCTAGGGCACGCGTTCGAGATCGACAAAGCGCTCCCCGATTCCTTCTTGATGGAGATCGCGCAGGCCCAGCTCGTGCGCCAGATCTTCCCGCGCCATCCCATCAAGTGGATGCCCGCCACCAAGCACAAGTCGGGGGATATTTTTTGGTCTCACCGCGTCGATGGACTCTTCGATCTGGTCGGAGTCGCCACGCAGCAGAGCATCGAGCTTCTGGGGATGATGACCGAGTCGATTCATACGCCGCTGCTTCAGGATCGTTATGCGGCGCTGACCGGTGCCGACTACACGTTTTCGGCCTGTCGCAGTTTGGCCTCGGAGCTGATGTGGCGGCCCGACGGCATGGTAGTGGCCAGAGCCCAGAAGGTGCTCGCTGCTGCCTGTGAGCTTCTGGAAGTCGTGGCGGCTGAAGGCTTGTTTTCCGCCATTGCTCGGGGCGTGTTTGCCGATGTGAAGCGTCCCGAGACCGGTGGCCGTGGCCTCGACGGTGTGATCGCGCGCCACCCCGACTACGAAAACCCCATTTTGCAGGAGTTGACCGCATGCGCATCGCCCTGATCTCTGATCTGCACGCCAGCGAAGTGGCGCTCGACGCCACCCTGCGCGACATACGGCGCCAAGGTGTAGATCAGATTGTCTGTCTGGGTGATGTCGCAACCCTGGGACCGCGGCCGAAAGAGATCATCGCTCGTCTGCGCGACCTGGGCTGCCCCTGCATCCTCGGCAATCACGACGAATTTCTATTCAACCCGGCCATCCTGTCCACCTACACCGAAGTGCCCATCATCGTGCAGGCGGTCGACTGGTGTCGAGCCGAGCTGAACACGCAGGAGCTCGACTTCCTGCGCAGCTTTCAGGCGACGCTGGCGATCGAGCTCGACGGCCGGCCGGACCATCACCTGTTCCTCTACCACGGCTCGCCGCGGTCGCACATGGAAGAGCTGGTCTCGACGACGCCCGCCGACCAAGTGGACCGCATGCTAGAGGGGCAGGTGGCGACGGTGATGGCCGGTGG
>DAORCZ010001368.1:0-2131 GCA_035345735.1 Pseudomonadota bacterium
ACCGCGCTCAGCCTGCCCTCGCACTTCAACGATCCGCGCTCGTCGCAGACCGCCCACGAGCTGTGTCGCGCGCTCGGCGTCCGCTGCGAGGAGCTGTCGATCGATCCGCTGCTTTCGGCCTGCCAGAGCGGGCTTGCCCCCCTGCTTGCTCCGGAGGCTGGCCCGGCCCCCGCGGGGGACACGACCGTCGAGAACCTGCAGGCCCGGCTGCGTGCCCTGGTCTTGATGGCCTATGTCAATCGTCGCGGCGGCATCCTGCTGAACACCAGCAACAAGACCGAGCTGTCGGTGGGCTACAGCACGCTATACGGCGACATGGCAGGGGCGCTGGGCGTCATTGCCGACCTGACCAAGCCGCAGGTCTACGCGCTGTGCCAGCACATCAACGCCACCGCGACAGGGCCAGCGCCAATCCCCGCCTTCATCTTGGAGCGCCCGCCGTCGGCAGAGCTGCGCCCGGGGCAGGTCGATCCCTTCGACTATCCCATCGAGTCGCCGCGCATCGAGTCGCTGGTCGCGCACAGTCCCCCCGCGCCCGACGCTCCCCCGGCTGATCTGGCGCGCTATCGCCGCCTGCTGCGTGCCGCCGAGCACAAGCGCTGGCAGTTTGGCATCGTCCTCAAGGTGTCGGAGCGCGCCTTTGGCAGCGGTCGCATGGTGCCGGTGACCCGGGCTCGCTAGGCGCCGGGGAGTCCCCGAAAAGATTCGGCAACTTCGCCGCTGCCGCGACAATGGCTTTGACTACAACTCCGCTTCGCGCAGCATCTTGTGTTAGGGCACAGCGCATCAGCCGCCGATAGGCGATCCTCAAAGCTGCTCGGATTGTCTGTGGGCCAGCGCGGCGGACGCTTCCCCTGTCGGCCGACCCAACGCGATGAAGAGCAAGGAACCCTGGTGAAGATGTCCCTCCAATTGCCACCTACCTCGTCGAGCCGCCGCGGACAGAGCGGGCTCTGTCTTCTGGCGGTGGGCCTGCTTGCCGCCTGTGGCTACACGTCGCAATACCATGCTCCGGCCGATGGCCGGGCGCGTGTCGTCTGGGGCCCGGATGACGATCCGGTCGTCGAGCTAGCCGGCTCGGCCCCCGATTTGCAGTGCGCAATCACGCTGCAGCAGATCACTGGGCACAAGGACATGCACACGACCGTCGGCAACGTCGAGCTTCCGCAGAGCCCGGCGCCCGGGCCGTACTCGCTGTCGGTCAGCGGCGGTTACTGGGTGCCGCGCTATTACGGCCCGCAGATCGTCGTGGTCCAGCCCGGCTTTGCCCCGCTGCTGCCGCGTCCACCGCTGTTCTCTCCCTCGCTGGCCATCACCGAAGCCATCCTGCGCAGTCGGGGGGGCATCGGCAGCTTCAGCGGCGTACGGAGCGGCGGCGGCGGCGGCGGCAGCGTGCGAGGAGGAGGAGGAGGCAGCAGCGGCGGTCGCCTGGACGGGGCGGCGATGGTACTCGTCGCGCTGGCGGTGATGGCTCTACCGGCCATCGACATCGGCCTTGCGGCCTCGATGCCCGAGTCCAGCGGCAAGAGCTCGCGCGCCATCGATCTGGTCAATGCCTATAACGACCTGATGCGCTCACCAGGCGCCCCCTGCAGCACCTACACCCCACCGCCTGAGGCCTACGGCCAGCCGGCTCCCCCCCCTGGAGGGACCCCATGAGCACCTCCCCCTGCCCTACTCACACCGTCGACACGACGTCGCGCGGTGCGCGTCGAGTCGCGCTGACCTGTGCGCTGTCGCTCGCCGCCGCGACCGTCCACGGCGGCTGCGCCTCGACCCAGTACGCGCCGCAGGTCGTGGCCCGCGGTGAGCTGACGATGCGCTATCAGGGCGGCTTTGAGATCTACGCTGGCCGCGAGCGCTTGACCGGAGGCCTGACCTACCCGCGGCTTGCGCAGCATGTGCGCTGCGTACCGGAAGCGGCTCGCCATGCTGCCAGCGCTCGCAGTAACGGCGTCGGTGCCGTCGTGACCTCGATCCTTGGCGGGACGATGGGAGCAGGCGGGCTGATTGGCCTGGTTGGGCTGGCCGATCAGGATCACATCGGCCTGTGGCTGGGCACCGGCCTAGCGCTGAGCACCGTCGGGCTGACGCTGTCGATCGTCAGCTGGCGGCTGAAGAACCACGCCAA
>DAORCZ010001369.1:0-2128 GCA_035345735.1 Pseudomonadota bacterium
CCGTGACCTCGACCGCGGGATCGATCAGCAGGCTGGCCCCAAGCGCGATCGCTTGGTAGTGACAGCCGGCCGCGCTGCGAAAGCTGTTGTAGCCCGCGACGTCGCGCCGATTGAGTCCAGGATCGAAGACACGCGGCGCACAGTCCGACGGCAGCATATCGAGCACCGGTGTCAGCCCGGTGTAGTGGTCGTTGTGACCATGCGACAGCACGGCGTAGTCGAGCCGCGTGATCCCTCGACTCTTCAAATGGTTTTCGAACTTGGTGGTGCTGGGGCCGCCATCGACGGCCATGACCTTGCCGTTGGGGAATTCGATCAGGAAGCCATCGCCCTGACCGACGTCGACCATGGTCACGCGTAGGCGACCGGCTGCCGGATCGAGGCCACTTTCCGACGCCACCCAGATGGCATCGCCATCTGGACCAATCTCGGCGGTTGCGAGGCTCTGGGCTGTGCCGGCCGACTCGGTGGAATTGAGATCGGCGGGATCCATCGGACCACAGGCCGATCCAGCGAGCAGGCCAAGACTTGCGAGAAGAAGGAGGCAGGAAGGTGCGCGTCGTGTCATGCCGCTTGCGTATCAAAGGCAGGGCACGAGCATGCGAAACATTTGCGCAAAACTGCGGGTGGCGAGGGGGCGAGGGGGCGAGACGGGCTGCTAGTTCTCCGCTTGGAAGCCGAAGGCGCGGTTATGAACGTAGACCAGCTTGCAGGGTTCTAGATACTGCGCGTCGTGGATGCGTCCGGCGGCGATGTAGCCGGCCTGACCCTGGCTGAGGATCAGCGGCTCGCCATCGGGCACCAGACGTCCCGACTCGCGGCGAAAGAACTGCACCGCCATCTTGCCTTCCACCACCACGGTCATATCGTCGCCGGGGTGCGAGTGCGGGGGCTCCGCGGTGCCAGCTTCCCAGCGCTCTAGCATCACCTCAACTCCGTCGGGATTTTGGGGGTAGGTGGTGCGCAGGGTGAAGCCAGCCGGCGTGTTGGGGACGGTGACAAAGCCCTGCCAGATCGCACTTTGCTCCGAGGGCGAGACGCTCTTTTCGTTCATGGGAAGCTCCGTTTGTGGGGAAGCAGGATGGGGTGACGGACGGCTCTATTCGACTGTCAGCGGTGCGTCCCCAGGACGCCAGTCGCAGGGACAGGGCTTCTGGGTCTGCAGAGCGTCGAGTACGCGCAGGATCTCGGCGATGCTGCGGCCGGTATTGGGATCGTGCACCGACAGCCAGCGCACGCGTCCGCTGGGATCGATCAGAAAGCTGGCGCGCAGCGCCACGCCGGTCTCTTCCAGAAGGACGCCGTAGCGCCGCGCGATGTCGTGGCTGAGATCCGACAGCAGGGGATAGCGCAGGGCCGCAAGCCGCGGCTCGGCTTTGACCCACCCGAGGTGGGCATAGACGCTGTCGGTGCTGCAGGCCAGGATCTGACAGCCACGCGCCCCGAATTCGTCGCAGCGATCGTTGAGGCCGACTAGCTCGGTCGGGCAGACGAAGGTGAAGTCGAGCGGGTAGAAGAACAGCAGCACCCAGCGTCCAGCGTGGTCCGCCAGGCTGACGCTGCGGAATTCGCGGCCCACCAAGGCCTGGGTCGTGAATCCCGGCGCCGGGCGCGAGACCTGCGGCATTGGCAGCGGGGAAGGCTTCGACTCAGCGGTCGGGGAGGACGCAGGCGTGCTCATGCGGGCGACGGCTCGACTTTCGTCTTACAGATAGGCGGGATCGCGGTGCTCGCCGAAGACTTCGCGGAAGACGTCACTGACTTCACCCAGCGTGACGCGGGCCCGCACCGCTTGCAGCGTCGCAACCATGAGGTTATCGCGCTGCGGATCGTTGCCCCGCGCTGCGCGGCGTACTTCATCGATCGCAGCCTTGACCGCCGCCGGGTCGCGGCTGGTCTTGCTCTGCTTCATGCGCTCGACCTGCATGGTCTCGACACGCGGATCGATCTTCAGGGTGGGGATGCGCTCGCTGGCGCTGGTCTTTTCCGACTTGTGCTTGTTGATGCCGACGATGCTGCGCTCGCCTGCATCGACGGCGCGCTGGAAGTCGTAGGCCGACTGGGCGATCTCGCGCTGCGGATAGCCTTCTTCGATGGCGCGCACGATGCCGCCCATCTCGTCGATTTT
>DAORCZ010001370.1:0-2126 GCA_035345735.1 Pseudomonadota bacterium
GCCCAGCGCCACGGCGGCGAGCTGCGCGTGAAGTCCACCGTCGGGGTGGGCTCGGTGTTTTCGTTCACGCTGCCGCTTGCGCCGGCCGGAGCAGCCCAGACAATTGCCCCGTCCGCACCAGCCCCGCAGCCACCTCTCGTCGCAGCGATCGACTCGCCGGTGACCGCGCCGCTGGCGAGTGCCAGCTCCACCGAGATTGCAGTCGAGCCGAGCCTGCTCGCCGCACCGCTGCCCGACCGCGAGCGCTTTCGCATCCTGATCGTCGATGACGATCCCATCAACCGCGCCGTCCTCGACAGTCAGCTGCGCGGTGCCGGCTACGAGGTCGCACAAGAGCCGAGCGGCCCGGCTGCGCTGACTCGCCTGGCCGAGCAGCGCTTCGATGCGGTGGTGCTCGACGTGATGATGCCCAAGATGTCGGGTTACGAGGTGCTGCGCCGGCTGCGGCCCCAACATCAGGCCAGCGAGCTTCCTGTCCTTCTGCTCACCGCCCGCACGCAAGAGCAGGACATCGTCGAAGGCTTCCGCGCCGGCGGCAACGACTTCCTCAGCAAGCCGTTTTCGCGCACCGAGCTTCTGTCGCGCATCGAGACGCACATCACGCTGGCCAAAACCCACATCGCCTACGGCCGCTTCGTGCCGCACGAGTTCATTCATCTGCTGGGCAAAAAGAGCGTGGTCTATGTCGATATCGGCGATCACGTGCACCTGCCGCAGCTCACCATCCTGTTCTGCGACGTGCGCGGCTTCACCTCGTTGGCCGAAAACATGGATGCCGGCGCGGTGTTCTTGATGCTTGGGCGCTTGCTGTCGCGCGTCAGCCCGATCCTTCGCGAGCACCACGGCTTCGTCGATAAGTTCATCGGCGATGCGGTGATGGGTCTGTTTCCGGCCTCGCCCGCCGATGCCGCACGGGCGGCGCTGAAGATTCGCCAGGCGGTGCACGAGCTTTCGCGGACCGATGAAAGCTTGGCGCGACTCGACGTGGGGCTGGGCATCCACACCGGATCGACGATGCTGGGTACGGTCGGCGATGCCGATCGCATGGAAGCGACGGTGCTGTCCGATGCTGTCAACCTCGCGGCGCGACTTGAGGGCCTGACCCGCGCCTTTGGCGTCGGCATCCTGATCAGCGAGATCACGCTGTCGCTGATCGAAAATCCCGACGAGCTAGCCCCCCGCGCGCTCGGCCGGGTGCGCGTACGAGGCAAGCGACAGTCGATCGTCGTGCATGAGCTTCTGGCCAGCGATCCCCCAAGCGTCCGCGCCCACAAGCAGGCCCAGGCTCCGCGTTTTCTGGCCGCTGTCGCGCAGTTCCAAGCCGGCGCCTTTGACACCGCCCATCGCGCGTTCTGCGCACTCGCCGAGGCCGCCCAGCAGGCCGGGATCAGCGACGGGCCGGTCCTGCTTTACATCGAGCAGTGCCAGCACTTCCTTGCGCATCCGCCGTCGCCCGGCTGGGATGGCCACTTGGAATTTTCAGCCAAGTAGGCGGCGCCAAACGGTCCCCCGACCCAGACCGTCCCCGCCCCGCTCCGGCTTTTGACAGCCCGTTCTGCTGCGGTTAGCTTGACGCTGCGCACGCGGGGGTCTACCCCGCTGCCCCGCCTCCCGGCGAGACGTTAGGCCCACATTGTCCACCTTGAGAGAACGGATCTAAGAGCATGTCGTCGACCCGCGTTGCCCAGTTGTTCTCGACCTCTCCCGTTGGCCAGACCGTGACCGTGCAGGGCTGGGTGCGAACCCGGCGCGATAGCAAGGGCGGCTTTTCCTTCCTAGAAGTGAACGATGGCTCGGCGCTAGCCAGCGTGCAGGTGGTCGCCGACAACAAGCTTGCGAACTACGAAAGCGAGATCATCAAGATCGGCGTCGGTGCCTGCGTTCGCGTCGTCGGCACCGTGGTCCAAAGCCAGGGACAGAAGCAGGCCATCGAGATCGCGGCGAGCAGCGTCGAGGTGGTCGGCGCGGCCGATGCCACCTATCCCTTGCAGAAGAAGGGCCACAGCCTGGAATTCTTGCGCACCATCGCCCACCTGCGGCCGCGCACCAACACCTTTGGCGCCGTCGCTCGCGTGCGCTCGGCGATGGCCTACGCCATCCACGACTACTTCCGCAGCCAGGGCTTT